>JAFANO010000170.1 GCA_019232645.1 Planctomycetaceae bacterium
GCCGCCTTGGTCCGCTCGCTGATCCGCCGGGCCTCGTCCTCGGCCACCGCCGCCAGGATGTGCAGGGTCAGCCGGTTCGCGTGCGGGTTGTCGCACGCGATGAAATCGACACCCGACTCCATCAATCCGCTCAAGAAGTGGACGTTCCTGGATAAACGATCGAGCTTGGCGATGACCAGGGTGGCCCGCGACAGCTTGCAGTCGGCCAGCGCCCGCGCCAGCTCGGGGCGGTCGGACCTCTTGCCCGTCTCCACTTCTGTATATGACCTTAAAAGAATAAAATTATTCGACTTGGCGTAGGCGGCCACCGCCGCCTCCTGGCCCTCGAGGCCGAGCCCCGACGCCCCCTGCTTGGCGGTGCTCACCCGGTAATACGCCACCAGCCTCGCCGCCATCGCCGTCCCCCCCCGCGCCGTGGCACACCGCCCGGGACGAGCGTCCCGGGACGCCGTCCCAGCCTACCACCTCCCCCGGTGCCGAGACGGCCGGTCGTGCCGATCTTGCCGGCCGGTCGCGCAGGTGATGTCGGTCCCACCACTCGTGCCGATTGTGCGGCCCCGGCCGGGGTGTCGGGTCGCGGGCGTATCGCCGCGACGGCGGGGTCAGCCCGCCCGAGGATCTCGGGGAGCAGTGGCAGAAATGGCACCAAAATCGCCCGTTCGCCTTCCCTCCCTCCCGACCGGCCGCGCCGGTCGCGCCGCTCGTGCCGGTCGCGCGGCCCTGGCCGCCCCCCAGCCGGGGGTGTCGGGACGGCGGGGCCGGCCGCCCCGAGGGTCTCGGGAGGGGCAAAAATGGCACAAAAAGGGGTCACTCCTCGGAACGGGAAAAATTGTACGCTAAGGGCTGCCGTCTTCGAGGAGATGACGAACCGAGGCCCTACTGATGCCCATCCTCCGGGCGATCTCCCGCTTGCTGATGCCCTCCTGAGATAGCCTCCTTACCTCTGCCGCGTGCTTCGTGACCGTCGGTGGCCTGCCGTGCGGGCGTCCCTCCTTGCGGGCTTGAGCGATCCCGGCCTTCACGCGATCCCGGAGGATGTCCCGCTCGAATTCGGCGAAGACCGCGAGCATGCCGGCCAGGGCACGGCCGCTCGGCGTGGTCAGGTCGAGCGCCTCGCTGAGCGAGACGAAGCCGACCTGGAGAGCGGTGAGTTCCTGAAGCGTCGTGACCAGATCGACCAGGGAACGCCCCCAGCGATCCAACCGCCAGACCAGGATCAGGTCGAGCTCTCGCCGTCGCGCCGCCCGCATCAGATCGTCTCGCTTGGGGCGATCGCGAACGCCTGAACCCACATCCTCCACCGTCATGACGACGGTCCAACCGCGATGCTCGGCATGCTCGTGCAGGGCCGAGAGCTGCAGGGGGAGCGTCTGCTGGTCGTGGGTCGAGACGCGAGCATAGAGGCCGACGCGTGGGCCGGGCCCCCCCTGGCGAAAAACCCTCCGGCGATCGCCATTGGGAACTCTCTGGTTTGGCGTAGATCCGGGCATGCGGTTGCGATATGGCAGGAAACTATAGTTTCTCGCCATACTGTACGACCGCCGATCCCGCAAGAACACCCATGCCCCGACAAGAAATCCTCTCGCCCGCCCAACGCGCTCAACTCATGATGCTGCCGGCCGACCCCCGGCAGATCACCGAGTGCTACACGTTCTCTCCGGCGGACCTGGATCTGATCGCCCAACGCCGTGGCGAACCGAATCGCTTGGGCTTTGCAGTCCAGCTCGGGTTCCTCCGCTACCCCGGAAGGCCTTGGACGCCGGCCGAATCAGTGCCAGCCCCGATGCTCCGATTCATCGCCGACCAGGTCGGCGTCGGCCCGGACCGGCTGGCCGAGTACGCCGCTCGCGACGAGACCCGCCGGGAGCACCTGGCTGAGCTGCTCGCCGTGTTCGGGTGGAGGACGTTCGGCCTGCCGGAACACCGGGAGATGTCCACGTGGCTGATCACGTTGGCACGCAGCACGGATCGGGGCCTCGCGCTGGTCAAAGCCCTCCTGGACGAGTTGCGGCAGCGACGCATTCTGGCCCCGGCCCTGCCCGTGCTGGACCGCCTGGCTTCCGCCGTGCGCCATCGTGCCCGTCGCGAGGCGTATCAGGCGCTGACGGTCGATCTGACCCCGGAGCAGCGCGTCCGGCTGGATGAACTGCTGGACCCGTGCCCCGACTCCCGGCAGACCCGCCTCGGCTGGCTGCGCCAGCCCGGCGGAGCACCCAATCCCAGCAACATCCTCAAGGGGATCGAGCGGCTCTCCTTCTTGCGCGGGCTCGGCATCCCTGACGAATGGGTGCGGCGGGTCCACCAGAACCGGCTCCTGCAAACGGCCCGCGAAGGGGCCAACACGGACGTCACGCATCTCCGGGAGTTCGGCGCGGAACGGCGGTACGCGACGTTGGTGGCCGTGGTCCTCGATACGATGGCCACGCTCACCGACGAGACGCTGGAGATGCACGAGCGGGCGATCGGACGGGAGTTCAAGAAAGCGGAACGCAGGCACCTCGACGCCTTCCAGCAGAGCGGCAAGGCGATCAATGAGAAGGTCCGCCTCTACGCTGCCGTCGGCAAGGCGTTGATCGACGCCAAGACCAAGGCGGCCGATCCGTTTGCCGAGATCGAGAAGCTGATGCCTTGGGAGGCGTTCCTCGCCAGCGTCGAAGAGGCGGCGAAGCTCTCCCTGCCCGAGGACTTCGATTATCTCGCCTTGGTCGGCAACGGCTATTCGTACATCCGGCGCTACGCATCGGAGTTCCTCGACGCTTTCGAGTTCCGGGCGTCACCGGCGAGCGAGGACCTGCTCCGGGCGATTCACGTGCTGCGCGACCTGAATACCAAGAATGCCCGGAGCGTACCCAAGGATGCACCCACCGGCTTCGTCCGTCGCCGCTGGAAGCCGCACGTCTTCGCGGGCGAAGAGATCGACCGGCGTTTCTACGAGCTGTGCGTGCTCTCCGAGATGCGGAACGCACTGCGTTCGGGCGACCTCTGGGTCGCGGGCAGCCGCCAGTTCCGGGACTTCGAGGAATACCTCCTGCCGGCGGAAACCGTCGCGGCGATGAAACCGGGCGGATTGCCCCTGGCGATCGACACCGACTGCCAGACCTACCTCGATCGGCGTGGCGCGCAACTTCAGGAAACGCTCGCCGCGGTCAACGACCTTGCCGAACGCGGCGAGCTGCCCGATGCCTCCTTGGCCGACGGTGCTCTGAAGGTAACGCCCCTGACTAACGTGGTACCGCCCGGAGCCGATGCCCTGGCGCGACAAACCGCCGCGATGCTCCCGCGCGTCAAGATCACCGAGCTGCTGATGGAAGTGGACGAGAGGACGGGGTTCACCCGGCACTTCGTGCATCTTCGCGATGGCGACACGGCGCAGGATCGGACGTTGCTCCTGACCGCCATCCTCGCCGACGCGATCAACCTCGGGCTGAACCGGATGGCGGACGCCTGCCCCGGTACGTCCCTGGCGCGGTTGAGCTGGGTCACCGACTGGCATGTCCGCGACGAGACGTACAGCAAGGCATTGGCCGAGGTCGTCAACCATCACCACCGACTGCCCTTCGCCGGCCACTGGGGCGAGGGCGCGACATCCTCATCGGACGGCCAGAGATTCCGGGCCGGCGGCGTCGGTGAGGCCAGGGGCGAGGTGAACGCCCGGTACGGGAACGATCCCGGCGTGACCTTCTACACGCACGTCTCCGATCAGTATGCCCCGTTCCACACCAAGGTCATCAACGCCACGGTCCGTGACGCCACGCACGTGCTCGACGGCCTGCTCTACCACGAATCTGACCTCCGCATCGAGGAGCATTACACCGATACCGCCGGGTTCACCGACCATGTCTTCGCGTTGTGCCACCTCCTGGGCTACCGATTCGCGCCGCGGATTCGCGACCTGGCCGACAAGCGGCTCGCCACCGTCGAGAAACCGAACCGCTACCCGGCGCTGGAGGGCCTGATCGGCACGACGCTCAACACCAGGCAGATCACGGCCCACTGGGACGAGATCCTGCGCCTGGCGACCTCGATCCAGCAGGGTACCGTCACGGCGTCTCTCATGCTCCGCAAGCTCGGGGCCTACCCCCGACAGAACGGTCTCGCCCTGGCGTTGCGGGAACTGGGCCGGCTGGAACGCACCCTCTTCACGCTGGAATATCTGAAGGATGTGGAGCTTCGACGGCGGATCCACGTCGGCCTGAACAAGGGGGAGGCCCGCAACGCCCTGGCGCGGGCCGTGTTCTTCAACCGCCTGGGCGAACTCCGCGACCGGACTTATGAGAACCAGCGCCATCGTGCGAGCGGGTTGAACCTGGTCGTCGCCGCCATCGTGCTCTGGAACACGGTCTACCTCGAACGCGCCGTCAAAGCGTTGCGTGAGCGGGGACAAGCGATCTCCGACGACTTACTCGCTCACCTGTCGCCGCTCGGCTGGGAGCATATCAATCTGACCGGGGATTACGTCTGGAAGCCTGGTGGCGGGGAAAAACATCGCCCTCTTCGGCAGCTTCGCCTACCCATCGGCCGAGATGATGCGGGCCCCTAGCGTACAATTTTTCCCGTTCCGAGGAGTGACCCCCTCACCGACGTGGGCGAGCTGGCGGTCGTCCTGGCGCTCGACGCGGAGCCGGCCGCGGTGGACCTGACGCGGGACGGCCTGGGCGACGCCTGCCTCGACGCGGCGGTCGAGGGGATGCTTGCCAGCCATCAGGCGCAGCGGGCGCCGGACGGGGCACCGTGGGCGCCGCTGAAGGCCGCGACCGTGCGCCGCAAGGGCCACGCGCGGATCGGGGTCCAGTCCGGGATCTTCCTCGACCTGCGCCGCTGGCGGATGGCGCCGCGGATGATCACGCCGAGGGCCGCCATCTGGTACTACCCGAC
>JAFANO010000507.1 GCA_019232645.1 Planctomycetaceae bacterium
CGGGCGGCTCATGGGCGGAGCGGCGATCGGGGCGCCGATATTGTTCGTCATGAACGCACCGGATTCCGCGTTACCCTCATCATCCTGCTCTTGGATCGCGCCGTCGCAATCACCCGGGTCATACCCGACCCCTTCGTAGGCGCTGAAATAGGCAAAAAATCCATCCAGTGAGCCGCGGGTGTGGCTGGTCAGGCTGTCGTAATACTCGGGGATCCCGTTCGGCGTAAGACCTCCAGTCCCCTCCGAACTCAATGGCAGATTGTCATCGAGCCGGCCGTTGTTGAACTCGAATAGCAGCGGCGTTCGGTTCTGGCTGTAAGGCCAGGCCCCGGGCGTCGGCGGTGGGATCGAGCTGGCCATCGGGTTGAAGGGGTTGGTCCCAAACCCGGTCACGGCCCAACCGGTGGGGGTACCCGTGCCAGTACCCGTTTGCTGCGGGATGCCACCGAGGAAGAAGACGAGGCAGTCGGGGCCCTCCATCAGGTACGCGCCGTCGTTGGTCGTGTTGCCGTTGAAGTCATAGAAGCCGCCCGGAATACCCGCAACCGGCCCCGTCGTGCTGATCTGCATCCTCGGAAAGATCCGCCTCAGCGCCGAAATCGATCGGGATACAAGGAGTGGGCAGCCCGCCCAGTTGCTGAGATTCCCTAGCCCGGAGGTGGAAGAGGTCGAAAAGTTACCCGTCTCGCTCACGAGGATCCGGCTTGGTGGGTACGTGCCGTAGCGGTTCTTGAAGTCGGCCAACGCCTGCGCCATCTGGTTGATCTCGGCGGCGACGGACGCGTCCTTCGCCGTGCTCACGGCCCGCATCACGGCTGGCATCAGCAGGCCCAGCAGGATGACCAGCACCAGGATGACGACCAGCAGTTCGACCATCGTAAAGCCAAACCGGCGCGGGGGAGTTGTCGGGCGTCTCATCGGTTCCGTCTCCGGGAGAGTGGTCGCGGGTTGGCCAGGTACGGGGAATTTGAGATTTCGGATTCGAGATTTCGGATTTCGCGGGTTGGCCAGGTATGGGGAATTTGAGATTTCGGATTTCGTTGGCTGGCCAGGTACGGGGAATTTGAGATTTCGGATTCGAGATTTCGGATTTGAAATTCGGAATCTCGAATCAGGAATTTCGAATTTGGAATAATCCCTTTTTTAAACAAAAGAATAGTTCTTTGCTTTGGATCGTAGGGTTCCGAACAGGGTCGCCGGCCACGGTGGCGATGGACGGAGAACGTGACAGGGGCGGATGACGCTCCCCACCGTCGCAGTGGGGATTGCTGGAGACCATTCGATACAGTCCGGATCGGGTCGGTTCGGGGAGGACCGGCCGTCGGCCGTTCCCTCGGGGCGAGGAGGTCGCTCGCCGCGGGGGCCGGCGATCCGGTGTGAAAGCCGTCAGCCCGACAGCTTGGTGATCAGGGAGATCAGCGGCAGGAACAACGCGATCACGATGAAGCCGATGATCCCGCCCAGCACGACGATCATGACCGGCTCGAGCAGGCTCACGAGGCCCTCGACCAGCGCCTCGACCTCTTCGTCGTAGTTGTCGGCGATCTTGTTGAGCATCGTGTCGAGCTCGCCCGTCTCCTCGCCGACGTCGATCATGTTGACCACGATGTCGTCGACGATCCGCGACTCGCGCAGCGGCTGCGAGATCGTCTCGCCCTCGCGGATGCTGTCGTAGATCCGCGTGAACGCCCGCTCGAAGACCGCGTTGGCCGCCGTCTCCTTGACGATGTTCAGGGACTCCAGGATCGGCACGCCCGATTGCACCAGCGTCCCCAGGGTCCGCGTCGTCCGCGCCACGGTCGACTTCTCGACGATCTGGCCCATCACCGGGAACATCAGCAGGATCCGGTCGCAGACGTACGCCCCCGTCCTGTTGCGGTAGAGCAGCTTGATGAGGATCCAGAAGACGATCGGGATCATGAACACGATATAGAAGTAATTGATCACGAAGTGGCTGGCCTCGATCAGGAAGACGGTCATCGCCGGCAGGGGGACGCCGAAGTCCTTGAAGATCGACTCGAACTTGGGGATGATGAAGTAGAGGATGAAGCCGACGATCACGCAGGCGACGAAGATGACCACCACGGGGTAGATCATCGCCGCCTTGATCCGCCGCTTCAGCGACTGCGCCTTCTCCTTGAAGTCGGCCAGGCGCTGGAGGATCGCCTCGAGCGCACCGCCGGCCTCGCCCGCCCTGATCATGTTGCAGTAGAGCCGGTCGAACGTCTTCGGGTGCTTGGCGAACGCCTCGGAGAGGGTCGAGCCGCTCTCGATGTCCTCGACGACGTCCCCCAGCGCGTTCTTGAGCACGCCCGGCTTGGACTGGCCCTCGAGGATCTTCAGACTCCGCAGCACCGGCAGGCCGGCGTCCTGGAGCGTCGAGAGCTGGCGGGTGAATGTGCAGAGTTGCTTGGTCGAGATCCTGCCGATCGTGAACGTCTTCTTCCGCTTGCCCTTCTTCCTCGGCGCCGCCCACTTGCTCCCCCTCTGCCGAGAGGACCGTTCGGAGATCTTTGTGACGAAGAACCCCTTCTGGCGGATTAATTGCTGCGCCTCCTCCTGAGTCGTGGCGTCGATCGTTTCCTTGAACTCCCGCCCGGTACGATCCATCGCTTCATATTGATACGTCGGCATCGTCTCTCTCCCAGGAGGAAGCCGGGGCGCTCGTGCAAGCAAGGTCGATGCTCATCCGTCCCTCCCCCCTCGAGGGCGAAGGTCGGGGCGGGGGATGGGGTGCACGGCTCGGGGTCCTGTGAATGGCGTTCTCGAGCTCAGGCCTCCTCGACGACCGTCTCGCGGACGACGTCCTCGATCGTGGTCAGGCCGGCGTGGATCGCCCGCAGGCCCGACTCGCGGAGGGTCCGCATGCCGGACTTGCGGCAGGCGTCGCGGAACTCGTCGAGCGACGTCTCGGCGATGACCAGCTCGCGCAGCGCGTCGTTCATGATCAGCAGCTCGAAGATCCCCATCCGGCCCTTGTAGCCGGTGTAGTTGCACTTCTGGCAGCCCTTGCCGTGGAAGAACTTCCTTGTCGCCGCCTCGGCGGGGGTCATGCCCAGCTCCATGGCGACCTCCGGGGGCGGCTGGTACTCGGTCCGGCAGTGGGTGCAGATCTTGCGGACCAGCCGCTGCGCCAGCACGGCCTCGACCGTGGCGGTGATCAGGAAGGTGGCCACCCCCATGTCGCGGAGCCGGGTGACCGCCGACGGGGCGTCGCTGGTGTGCAGGGTCGTGAAGACCAAGTGCCCGGTCAGCGACGCCTGGACGGCGATCTCGGCCGTCTCCAGGTCGCGGGTCTCGCCCACCAGGATCTTGTCCGGATCCTGCCGCAGGATCGTCCGCAGGCAAGCGGCGAAGGTCACGCCGATCTCGGGGTTGATCGGCACCTGGATCAGGCCGTCGATGTCGTATTCGACCGGCTCCTCGGTCGTGATGATCTTGTCGGTGATCTCGTTCAGCTCGTTGAGCGTGGCGTACAGCGTGGTCGTCTTGCCCGAGGAGGTCGGCCCGGTCACCAGCACGATCCCGTTGGGCTTGCGGATCACCTCGCGCCAGGTCTTGAGCGTGTCCTCGGGCATGCCGATCTGGTTCAGGTCGAGCTGGACGACCGTGCGGTCGAGGATCCGGAGCACGACACTCTCGCCGAAGAGGGTCGGCAGGGTCGAGACGCGGATGTCGACCTGGTTGCCGCCGATGGCCAGCTCGATCCGGCCGTCCTGCGGCAGCCGCCGCTCGGCGATGTCGAGGTTGGCCATCACCTTGATCCGGCTGGCGATCGCCGGCGCCAGGTGCCGGGGCGGCGGGACCAGCTCGTAGAGCACCCCGTCGACCCGGTACCGCATCTTGTACTCGTCCTCGAACGGCTCGAAGTGGATGTCGGAGGCCTTGTCCTTGATCGACAGCAGCAACACCATATTCAGGAGCTTGCGCACCGGCGCCGCCTCGGCCATCTCCTCGATCGACTCGAGGTCGATCGCGCTCTCGCTCCGGCCCGAGAATCGCGCGAGGCCCTTGTCCGCCTCGATCTGCTTGACGACGTCCTCGATCGACTCCTGGTGGCCGGCGAAGAGTCGCTCGATCGCCGCCATGACCTCGGCCTCGGGCGCGATGACCCCCTTGACGTCGACACCCAGGAACGAGCGGAGGCTGTCGAGCGTCGCCGGGTTCTGCGGCTCGGCCATGGCCACCGTGAGGCTCTTCTCCCGCTTGTTCTGCGAGACGGGGACCACCTTGAAGGCCGTCGCCATCGTCTCATTGACCAGCTCGGCCAGCTCGGCCGGGATGGTCACGTCGGCCAGATTCATGACCTTCATGCCGAGCTGCTCGCCGAGGGCCTTCAGCACCTGGTCCTCGGTGACCAGGCCGAGCCGGATGGCCACCTTGCCCAGGAGCTCGCCCTCCGAGCGCTTCTGCTCCGCGAGCACCTTCCAGAGCGAGTCCTCGTCGAGGTAGCCCATGTCCATCAGGATCGTGCCGAGCCGTTTCGCCATGACGATGCTACCCTCTCCGGGGTGTAGGCCCCCGGGCTCCCCGAGAACCGACCGGAACCGACATGATCCGATCTCCAAAACGATAGAATGCAGCCCCGATCGGGACGAGCTCGACCGCGCGAGGAACCTGTCTGTGACTGTGATTGAGCCAGGGGGGAGGCCGGCCTCCCCTCGGGGACCGGCCCGGCTCTTGGATGTCGACGGACGGCCCAGGAGATTTCGGACGAGGCGGCGTCGCGGGACGCGGCTCGGATCATCGTTTCTTGGGGTCCTTCGGCTCGTCCTCCGCGTCGACGTCCTGCTCGTCCTCGAAGATCCCCATCTTGGCCTTCTCAATCCGCTCGCGGAGGTCGTTGACCTTGCGCGACTTCTTCAGGACCTCTTCCTCGTCGCAGATCCCCTCGCGCCAGAGGTTGAAGAGGAAATCGTCGAGCAGGACCATGCCGTGCTTGCGGCCGGTCTGGATCGACGAGTCGATGCGGTAGGTCTTGTTCTCGCGGATCAGGTTCGAGATGGCGGGGGTGACGACGAGCATCTCGAAGGCGGCCACGACCCCCTTCGGCTTGCGGGGCAGCAGCGTTTGCGCCAGGATGCCGATGATGGCGACCGAGAGCTGGGTCCGGATCTGGTCCTGCTGCTCCTGGGGGAAGACGTCGATGATCCGGTTGACGGTGCCCTCGGCCGAGCTGGTGTGGAGCGTGCCGAAGACGACGTGCCCGGTCTCGGCGGCGGTGATCGCGGCCTGGATGGTGGCCAGGTCGCGCATCTCGCCGACGAGGATGATGTCGGGGTCCATCCGGAGGCCGCGCCGGATCGCCTCGGGGAAGTCGGGGACGTCGATGCCGATCTCGCGCTGAGTGATCAGCGACTTCTTGTGCTTGTGCTGGTACTCGATCGGGTCCTCGATCGTGATGATGTGGCGGTCCAGGTTGTCGTTGATCCAGTTGATCATGCTGGCCAGGCTGGTCGTCTTGCCCGAGCCGGTCGGCCCGGTCACGAGGATCAGGCCGCGGGGCCGCTGGATCAACTGTTCGATCACGGGGGGCAGGCCGAGCTGCTGGAACGAGAGGAACTCGTTCGGGATGCGCCGGAGGACCAGGCCGATGTTGCCGCGCTGCTTGAAGACGGCCACCCGGAACCGCGCCAACTCGCCGAAGGAGAAGCCGAAGTCGGTCCCCCCCATCTCCTGGAGCTCTTGCTGGCACCGCTCGGGCGTGATGCTCTTCATCAGCGCGGTGGTGTCGGACGGCTCGAGCACCTTGGTCTGGAGCGGTCGCATGTGCCCGTGGAGCCGGAGCACCGGCGGGCTCCCGACGGTCAGGTGCAGGTCGCTCGCCTTCTGGGCGACGACCGTTTGAAGAAGCTTCTCGATGAGCAGCGTACCCATTGCCGGAACGTTATCTCCTGCGAGGACTCCCTCGTCAGGGCCTCGGATCCCCGCGCGCCGGTCGTCGCCTCATCGCGCAGGGGGAGACTTGACGATGTCGCGTCCACCAGGTGTCTTAGAGTAAGGATCGGCGGGTTGTTGGATTTGCGGCAACGGGACCGATTGCGTCCGACACCCTTATTATGATGTACATGTTGCGCCGAATCAAACCTCAAGGCTCGAGAATTGAGGAAGCGAGCCCGAGAGGGGTATCCAGTCTCGGAGGGCGGACGGTCAGATTCGGGGATAAGGGTCCAGCGAAGTGCGGGCGTCGTCCTCGGGTCGGGGCGGGTCCGCCGCGGCGGTGGGCTGGAGCGGGCGTCGGCCGGGGCCCGGTCAGCCCTGCTGGGTGATCCGGAGCACCTCCTCGACGGTCGTCAGGCCCCTGAGCGCCTTGATCAACCCATCCTCGAAGAGTGTGCGCATCCCTTGCTTGCGTGCGACCTTGCGGATGGCGACGGCGGTCTCACCCTTGAACGCCATCTCGCGGATCGTGCCGTTCATGAGCATCAGCTCGTAGATGCCCATTCGACCCCGATAGCCGGTCTTGTTGCAGTTGGAACACCCCTTGCCCTTCATGAAGTTGGCCTTCTTGGCGATCTCGGGCCGGAGGCCGATCCCCTTGAGCAAGTGGGCCGGGGGCTCGATCCGCTGGCGGCATTTGGGGCAGACCTTGCGGACGAGGCGCTGGGCGAGGACCGCCATGACCGAGCTGGCGACCAGGAACGGCTGCACGCCGATGTCGACCAGTCTCGTTACAGCGCCGGGGGCGTCGTTCGTATGAAGAGTACTGAAAACCAGGTGTCCTGTCAGTGAGGCCTGGATCGCGGTGTTCGCGGTCTCTTCGTCGCGGATCTCGCCGACCAGGAGGATGTTGGGATTCTGCCGCAGCATGGCACGGATGATGCGCGCGAACGTCATCCCGATCTTGGGCTTCACCTCGCACTGGTTGATGCCGGGCATGTAGTACTCGACGGGGTCCTCGACGGTGATGATCTTGATGTCGGGCCGGTTCAGCTCGTTGATCGCGGCGTAGAGGGTGGTCGTCTTGCCCGACCCGGTCGGGCCGGTCACGAGCAGGATGCCGTTGGGCCGCTTGATGAGCTGCTGGAACTTCTTGTAGTCCTCGTCGCCGAAGCCGAGGTCCTTGAGGCCGATCTTGATCGTGTCGCGGTCGAGGATCCGCATGACGACCGACTGCCCATAGTTGGTCGGGAGGATGCTGACACGCAGGTCGACGTCCTTGCCGGCGGCGAAGATCTTGATCCGGCCGTCCTGGGGCCGGCGCTTCTCGGCGATGTCCATCGAGCCCATGATCTTGAGCCGGCTGATGATCGAGCCCAGGAGGCGGCGGGGGGGCGAGTCGCGTTCCATGAGGACGCCGTCGATCCGGTAGCGGATCCGGATCCGGTCGGCGAACGGCTCGATGTGGATGTCGGAGGCGCGCATGGCGATCGCCTCCTGGATGATCAGGTGGACGAGCTTGATGACCGGCGCGTCCCCCTCCTCGAGGATGTTCGACGAGCTGCCCGACCGGCCGCCGACGGCGTCCTCGCTGTAGTCGATCGCGGTGTCGGTGAATTCCTGGAGCATCGAGTCGACCGACTCGGTCTCGGTCGTGACGCCGCCGTAGTAGCGGTTGATCGCCTCGATGATCGCCTCCTTGGGGGCCAGCGCCACCTCGATCTCGCGGTTCAGGACGAACCGGAGCTTGTCGATGGTCTCGAAGGCGTTGGGGTCATGCATGATGACCTTGATGGTGCCGTTCTCCTGCGCCAGGGGCATGACGATGTTCTCGCGGGCGAGCGACTCGGGGACCAGCTCGATGACCGCGGTGGGGATCTCGATCTCGCGGAGCTCGACGAAGGGCATGCCGTGTTGCTCGGCCTTGGCCTTCACGATCTCATCCGCGTCGGCGTAGCCCAGTTTGACCAGCGCCTCTGCGACGTCGCCCATCCGCTGTGCCTCATCGACCTGATCCGGGCCGATCACCCCGCGTCTGACGAGGATGTCGGTCCAATCTCGGCTTTGCTTCGCCATGGAAGTGTCGCTCCGGAAATCGCCTCGACGCCGATCGGGGACCGACCGATCGGCCGCCGTCGGGAGACGGCGGCCTCGAGGGCGTCTTCGACCTGGGGTATTCTTGAGAGAGTGGCGAAGAAACGTCGGATCCGCAAGGGAAAAAGGCCGAGGTCGGGGGACCGGGGGACCGGTAAGACCGGTAAGACCGGTGAGACCGCTGAGACCGCTGAGGATCGATAGCCTCATGACGAAGAAAGACGGACCCGGCCCGGCTTGGCGACAAGCGCCCCGAGAAAGACGCCACCGACGGGATGCCAATGAAAGCGCCCCGCCCTCCCCTGGGATGGGGAGGTGGGGCGTGTGTTCAAGCCAGGGATGGGGCCTCGCGGTCGAGGCCCCGGCCTCCCATTCGCGGAGGGCGGACCACCGCCCTTACCGGTCGCGGCTGATCGTCTGACCGCCGGAGAGGGCCGCCTGAGCGGCGGCCAGGCGGGCGATCGGCACGCGGAAGGGGGAACACGAGACGTAGTCCATGCCCACCCTGTGGCAGAAGGCGATGCTCTCGGGGTCGCCGCCGTGCTCGCCGCAGATCCCGACCTTGAGGTGCTCGCCCTTGGCCTTGCGGGTGGCGCGCCCCTTGGTGACGCCCATCTCGACGAGCTGGCCGACGCCGACGGTGTCGAGCGTCTGGAACGGGTCAACCTTGAGGATCTTGTTCTCCACGTACGCCGGGATGAACGAGGTGATGTCGTCGCGGCTGAAGCCGAAGGTCATCTGGGTCAAGTCGTTGGTCCCGAACGAGAAGAACTGCGCCTCCTCGGCGATCTGGTCGGCGGTCAACGCGGCGCGGGGGATCTCGATCATGGTGCCGATCAGGTAGTCGACCTTGACGCCCGCCTTGGCCATGACCTCGTCGGCGACGGCGACGGCCCGCTTCTTGAGGAAAGCCAGCTCCTCGATCGTGCCGACCAGCGGGATCATGATCTCGGGCAGGACCTCCTTGCCCCGCTTCTTGACCTCGATGGCCGCCTCGATGATGGCGCGGATCTGCATGTCGCCGATCTCGGGGAACTTGATCG
This sequence comes from Planctomycetaceae bacterium, assembly GCA_019232645.1. Lineage (GTDB taxonomy): Bacteria > Planctomycetota > Planctomycetia > Isosphaerales > Isosphaeraceae > JAFANO01. Next base: position 9,018 of record JAFANO010000507.1, read on the forward strand.
GCAGGCGGCAGCCGCGGAGGCCGAGCATCGGGTTGGCCTCGTGCAGCTCCTCGACCCGACGCTTGACCTTCTCGACCGGGATGCCGAGCTGGCGGGCGACCTCCGCCTGGCCGGGCTCGTCGTGGGGGAGGAACTCGTGCAGCGGCGGGTCGAGCAGGCGGATGGTCACGGGGAGGCCGGCCATCGCCTCGAAGATGCCGACGAAGTCTTCGCGCTGGTAGGGCTCGAGCGCGGCCAGCGCGGCCGTGCGGCCGGCCGCGTCGTCGGCCAGGATCATCTTGCGCATATCGACGATCCGCTGGCCTTCGAAGAACATGTGCTCGGTCCGAGTCAGGCCGATCCCCTCGGCGCCGAAGGAGCGGGCCTTGGCGGCGTCCTGGGGGGTGTCGGCGTTGGTGCGGATCTTGAGGGTCCGGACCTCGTCGGCCCACTCCATCAGGGTGGCGAAGTCGCCGCTGATCTCGGGCATGATGGTGGCGGCCTTGCCGATCATGACGTCGCCGGTCGTGCCGTTGATCGTCAGGTAGTCGCCCGCCTTGACGACCTGGCCGGCGACGTTGACGGTCCCCTGCTTCTCATTGATCTGTAGGGCGGCACAGCCGACGATGCAGGGCTTGCCCCAGCCCCGGGCGACGACGGCGGCGTGGCTCGCCTTGCCGCCGGTGGCGGTGAGGATCCCCCTGGCCAGGTTCATGCCCGCGACGTCCTCGGGGCTGGTCTCCTTGCGAACCAGGAGGATCGGGTCGCCCGGGTGCGCGTGGGCGTGCTCGACGGCCGCCTCGGCCGAGAGCACGATCTTGCCCGCCGCCGCGCCGGGGCTGGCGGCGATCCCCTGCGCGACGACGTCGAGCTTGGCCTTGGGGTCGAGCTGCGGCAGCAGCAGGTGGTTGAGGCTGTCGGGGTTGACGCGCTTGATCGCGGTCTCCTTGTCGATCAGGCCCTCCTTGACCATCTCGACGGCGATCCGGACGGCGGCGGTCCCGGTCCGCTTGCCGGTCCGGGTCTGGAGCATGTAGAGCTTGCCGTCCTGCACCGTGAACTCGACGTCCTGCATCTCCTTGTAATGCGACTCGAGCTTCTGGCGGATGCCCATCAACTGCTCGTAGACCGGGGGCATGTCGGAGGCGAGCTGGCTGATGTGCTCGGGGGTCCGGATGCCCGCGACGACGTCCTCGCCCTGGGCGTTGATCAGGTAGTCGCCGAAGAAGACGTCCTCGCCCGTGTTGGGGTCCCGGGTGAAGGCGACGCCGGTGCCCGAGTTCTCGCCCATGTTGCCGAAGACCATGGCCTGGACGTTGACGGCGGTGCCCTTCAGCCCGGTGATCCGCTCGATCCGGCGATACTCGACCGCCTTCTTCCCCTCCCAGCTCCCGAAGACGGCCGTGATCGCCGCCCAGAGCTGCTCCTTGGGATCCTGCGGGAAGTCCTTGCCGACGTGGCGTTTGTAGACGGCCTTGTAGCGCTTGACCAGCTCCTTGAGGTCGTCGGCCGACAGCTCGGTGTCGAGCTTGACGCCCTTCTCCTGCTTGAGCGTGTGCAGCTCGTGCTCGAACAGCTCGTGCTCGACGCCCATGGCGGTGGAGCCGAACATGTCGATGAGGCGGCGGTAGCCGTCGTAGGCGAAGCGGGGGTTGCCCGTCTTCTTGGCCAGGCCCTCGACCGAGACGTCGTTGAGGCCGAGATTGAGGATCGTGTTCATCATCCCCGGCATCGACAGCGCCGCGCCGGAGCGGACGCTGACCAGCAGGGGCTCCTCGGGGTCGCCGAACTTGGCGCCGAACTTCTTCTCCATCTCCTTGAGGGCGTCCTCGACCTGCGGCTTGACGTCCTCAGGGAGCTTCCGGCCGTTTTCGTAGTAGGCCGCGCAGACCTCGGTCGTGATCGTGAAGCCGGGCGGGACGGGGATGCCGATGACGCTCATCTCGGCCAGGTTGGCCCCCTTGCCGCCGAGCAAGGCCTTCATGTCGGCCTTGCCGTCGGCCTTCCCCCCTCCGAACGAGTAGACGAACTTGTGCGGCTCGGTCGCGGGCATCGGTGGTGCAGCCTCCTGGGTGCGCGTCGCTCGGTCCGGTCCCTTCATCGTAACCTCATGAAAGCAAAGAGCCTA
>JAFANO010000614.1 GCA_019232645.1 Planctomycetaceae bacterium
ATTGAGGAACTCGACATTGAACTCCGCCGGTTGAATGTCCGACTCGGCCAGATCGGCGATCTCGGCCACCAGCTTGCGGATCTGGTTCTTTGTCTGTTCGAGCAGACCAGGATCGATGGTTTCTTCCGGCATGGTGGTTCCCACAGACAGATTGGGCGCCAGGATCCGAATCGCCTCGCCAGCCGCGACTCGCCCTCGCACGACCCACATCTGATCATGCACGCGGCGCCTGCGGCACATCCCCAACGGGACGCCCAAGATCACAAGATTCCTGGAAAATTTCTCCGGACCGGGACCACGCCCGGTTCGCATTGCTTCGGACTGTGCAGGCGGCTAGATTTTGATCCGATTCGCGGCCTTCAACCTTTGCTAAGAGGGGGAAACTCGGTGGCTTCGTGCGACCTGGTGACGGGCGCCACCGGAATGCTGGGCAGCCACATCGCCGAGCGGCTGATCGCGCAGGGCCGGAGGGTCCGGGCGCTGGTCCGTCCCAAGAACGACACGAGGTTCCTCGAGTCGCTCGGGAGCGAGCTCGTCCTGGGCGACCTGACTGACCCCTCGGCCTGCGAACGGGCCGTCCGCGACGTCGAGGTCGTCTATCATTCCGCAGCGAAGGTGGGCGACTGGGGGACCTGGGCTGAGTTCCAGGCCAATTGCCTGGACGCGACCGAGAATCTCGGCCGCGCGGCGGCGAGGGCGGGGGTCGGGAGGTTCTTGCACATCAGTTCCACCAGCGCCTACGGCCATCCCGACGAGGGGGGCCCCCCCATCGACGAGTCGGCCCCGCTCGGGCAGAACATCTGGTGGCCCTGGGATGACTACACGGTCAGCAAGGTCGAGTCCGAGCGGATCCTCTGGCGGCTGGCGGCGTCGTGCGCGCTCGCCGTGACCGTGATCCGCCCGAGCTGGCTCTACGGCGAGCGCGACCGGACGACCACCGCGCGGCTCGTCGAGCGGCTCCGGCGGCGGCAGGTCCGGGTCATCGGCCGCGGCGACAACCCCATGAGCGCCATCTACGCCGGCACCGTCGCCGAGGCCGCCATCCTGGCCGCCCGCGACCCCGGCTCGGCCGGCGAAGCGTACAACATCACGAACCAAGGGAAGATCACCCAGGAAGAGTTCCTCAACTGCTTCGCCGAGGCGTGCGGCGCCGCCCGCGTGACGCGCCACGTCCCCTACCGCCTCGCCTTCGCGGCCTCCCTGCTCCTCGAGGCGTATGGCCGGATGACCCGCCGGGTCCGGCCGCCGCTGATCAGCCGATACGCGACCTGGCTCATGGGCCGACACCTCGAATACAGCACCCGCAAGGCCGAGACCCGGCTCGGCTGGAAGCCCGCCCCCTCCTATCGCGAGAGCATCGAACGGACGGTCCGCTGGTACCTCAGTCGTGATGCCATCCCCGGGCACGACATCGTACAGCCGGCATGACCCTCATCGGAGGTTCCGAATTTGTTCAATTGAATCTTGTCGGACCCCCCTCGATTCTGCATCATGAGACCCTGCGGGTCGGGCAAACCGCGCGGGCAGAGGACCCGACGTCCTTGGCGAATCAGGCCGACCTTGCCGGAGCGACGGTCGCCGGTCCCGCCTGGAGGAGACCGTCGGGCAGGCCCGGCCCGACTCAATCGCGGAGGTCCGCAGTGCATGAGACGCATCCTGGTGATCGGTTGGATCACGGCTCTGGCCGTGGCGGTCGGCTCGGGGGGCCTGCGGGCCGACGATGACGATGCCCCCGCGGGCGACGATCATGAAACGACCGTCGCCGACAAGGCGGACGGCGGCACGCCGAAGAAGGGCGACGCGGAGAAGAAGTTCCGCGACTTCGCCGAGGTGACCAAGGGGGCCGAGAAGATCGAGGGCTTCTTCATCCTCCACCATAAGGACGAGCACCTCTACGCCGAGATCAAGCCGAGCCAGCTCGACCAGCCGATGCTCGCCCCGATCGCCATCGCGCGCGGCATGGCGATGGCCGGCCAGCCCCTGAACTTCGGCGACGAATGGGTCCTGCTCTTCAAGCGGGTCGGCGACAAGGTCCAGCTCACCCGCCGCAACGTCCACTACAAGGCCCCCGCGCACTCGCCGCTGGAGAAGGCGGTCAAGCAGAACTACTCCGACTCGATCCTGCTAGCCCTGCCGATCATCAGCATCAACACGTCCGGCGGCAACAGCGTCGTGATTGACCTGGCCGACGTCTTCTTCACCAACTTCGCCGAGCTGCCCTTCGGCAACCTCGACCGGAACCGGACGACGTGGTCGAAGATCAAGGCCTTCCCCAACAACATCGAGCTCGAGGTCGAGGCGACCTTCGACGGCGGCGGTCGTGACCACCTCATGGTCTTCGACGACGGAGTGGCCGACCGTCGTGGCCAGACGATCGTCATCCATTACAGCCTGGCCAAGCTGCCCGACTCGAGCTACAAGCCCCGCCACGCCGACGATCGCGTCGGGCACTTCCTCAGCGCCCTGAAGGACTTCGGTTCGGACAACCCCGACACGAATTTCGTCCGGCAGATCAACCGCTGGCGGATCGAGCGGTCGGACCCCAAGGCCAAACTCTCGCCGCCGAAGAAGCAGCTCATCTGGTACGTCGAGAGCACGGTCCCGCTCGAATACCGGCCCTACGTCGAGTCGGGCATCCTCGAATGGAACAAGGCGTTCGAGAAGATCGGCATCCGCAACGCGCTGGCGGTCCGCTGGCAGGAGGACGAGCGGGACGTCTTCGACCCCGAGGACATCAACTATTGTACCTTCCGCTGGATCACGACCGGCATGACGTTCGCGATGTCGAGCCCGCGGGCCAACCCGCTGACCGGCGAGATGATCGACGGCGACGTGATCTTCGACGCCAACTGGATCCGCTACTGGAAGGACGAGTATGCATTCCTGACGGGCACGACGCCGTCATCAGGCCGGGGCGACCTGGCACCGCCGACGCCGCTGGCGATGGGCCACGTGATCAGTCCGATCCTGGCGGCCAAGCAAGGCTTCGGGCTCAACCTCCCGGTGCCGCCGCGGGACCGGTCCCTCGACCCCGACCGCCCGTCCGCTCCACGGGTCCAGGCCCTCCCCGCCGAGGCGAACCCGCTGCTGACCCAGCTCCGCCGTCGCCAGGCATCGGGCCTCTTCACCGGGTGTCAGTATTGCCTCGGGTTGCGCCCCGAGATGGCCCTGGCCGCGATCGCCCTGGCCGAACGGGACAAAGGCGCGGATTCGGACGACAAGGAGGACGAGGACGGCGAGAAGAAGGATCATCAGGCGAAGGACGAGCCCAAGCTGCCCCAGGAGTTCCTCGGCCAGTTGATCAAGGAAGTCGTGATGCACGAGGTCGGCCATTCGCTCGGCCTGCGCCACAACTTCAAGGCGAGCGCGATGCTCGACGCCGACCAGTTGAACGACACCTCGATCACGCGCGTCAAGGGGATGACGAGCAGCGTGATGGACTACAACCCGATCAACATCGCCCCCAAGGGCCAGAAGCAAGGCGACTACACCACCACCACGATCGGCCCCTACGACTACTGGGCGATCGAGTACGCCTACAAGCCGATCGAAGGGGACGAGGCCGCCGAGCTCAAGAAGATCGCCACGCGGTCGCCCGACCCCGACCTGAGATACGCGACCAACGAGGACATGTTCCTGGACAACGACCCGCAGGTGAACGTCTACGACCTCGGGTCCGACCCGCTCCGGTTCGCCAAGGACCGGATCGCGCTGGCGGCGGGACTCTTGAAGGACCTCGACTCCCGCGTGGTCAAGGATGGCGAGCCCTGGTCCCGGCTCCGGGGCGCGTTCTCAATCCTGCTCGGTCAG
>JAFANO010000666.1 GCA_019232645.1 Planctomycetaceae bacterium
ACCCGCGAGGCTTGGCGGGCGATCCGGCTCACCTCGTCGATGGTGATTCCCCCCTCGCCGGGGCGGCAGAAGCTCTCCCCCGAGAGCTTGAGCAAGACGCGACGGAAGAGCGGGGGACCAGCGGGAGAAGCGGCGTCCATCGGCGGAGTCCTCAACATTGAGGGGGAATCGGGATATGCCGAGGCCGGGCTTCGGGTGCCGGGCCTCGGCCCACGTCACTCGGCGGAGGCCGACAGGCCCTCGCCGACGATGAACCGGGCGAACCTCGAGACCGTGATGTTCTCCCCGGTCCGGGCGTTGACGGCCTGGACCAGGTCGCGGACCGTCTTGGTCTCGTCCTTGACGAATCGCTGCTCCAGCAGCACGTTCTCGCCGTACCAGGCGTTGAGCTTCCCCTCGGCGATCTTCTCGCGCATCGCCCCGGGCTTGTCGGCCACCTGGGCCAGGAAGATCTGCTTCTGCTCGGCGACCAGCTCGGCCGGGACCTCCTCGCGGCGGACGCAGACCGGACGGGCGGCCACCACCTGCAACGCCAGGTCCTTGGCGAGCTGGCGGAACTCCTCGTTGCGGGCGACGAAGTCGGTCTCGCAGTTGACCTCGATCATCCCCCCGGACTTGCCGTCGTGGTGGATGTAGACCTCGATGCGGCCGGCCTTGGTCGCGCGCCCGGCGCGGTTCTCGGCGTTCTTGCCGTGCCGCTCCTTGGCCAAGGTCAGCGCCTTCTTCATGTCACCGGCGGCCTCCTTCAGGAGCGTCTTGCACTCCATCAGGCCCAACCCGGTGTTCTTGCGGAACTCATTCACAGCCTGAGCCGTGATCTCGGCCATCGGCATCTCTCCTCGCGCCCTGATCTCGGATACTCAACTCGGGGATGTCTCCATCCGCCCCGCCGGGACGACGGGGGACTCCCACAGGATCCACGCAACTCCCAGCCCATCGCAGTGAGACGGGCGACGGTCTGCTCTCGGGCGGCCATCCGGCCGCGGGGCCGAGACATCGGCCACCGGGACTGGCGCGACCCGATGGTCGGTACTCCCGCCGGCCGGCCCCGAGCTCACCCGGCCGACGGCGGGATGTCGGATTCGCCCTGCGCGCCGGGGATGCTGGCCTCGACGGCCGGCGGGGCGAGAGTGGCGGCCTCGGCGTCGTGCGCGACCTCTTCGCCCGGCTCAGCCCCCTGCGCCGGGACCTCCGGCCCTCGACCGGTCGTCCGGGCCGCGCCTCGGCCGATGCCGGCCCCCTGCCCCGGTCCGCCGGGTCCGCCCCGTCCACCACCACCGCCACCGCGACGGTCGCCCCGACGGTCCCGATCGCCCCGGCCCGGGCCCGGCATCTCGCCTTCGCGGGTCGGGGGCTCGACCGGCGCCGCGGCCTTGCCCTCGATGATCGCCTCGGCCAACTGGCGGATCACCAGCTCGATCGACCTCATGCTGTCGTCATTGCCGGGGATCGGCAGGTCGACGACGTCGGGATCGCAGTCGGTGTCCAGCAGCGCGACCACCTTGATGTCCAGCTTGCGCGCCTCGGCGACCGCGATGTGCTCGCGGTGCGGATCGACGACCAGCAGCGCCTCGGGCAGCCGGGTCATGTGGCGGATCCCGGAGAGGTTGCGCTCGATCTTCTTGCGCTCGCGGGTGAGCGTCGAGATCATCTTCTTGGAGTAGCTCAGCGCCTGCTCGCCGTCGAGGATCGTCTCCAGCTCCTCCAGGCGCTCCAGGCGGCTCCGGATGGTCCGGAAATTGGTGAGCGTGCCGCCCAGCCAGCGCTCGGTCACGTATGGCATCTGGCAGCGGTTGCATTCCTCGATGATCGTCTCGGCCGCCTGTCGTTTGGTCCCGACGAACAGGATCAGCCCGTTCGACGCGGCGACGCGCTGGAAGAACTTGGTCGCGCGCAGGAGGCCGCGGACCGTCTCCTTCAAGTCGATGATATGGATCAGGTTCCGCTTGCCGTAGATGTACGGCTTCATCTTCGGGTTCCACCGGCTCGCGCGATGTCCGAAGTGCACGCCGGCATCGATCAGGTCTTTGACCGCGATCGCCACGTCGTTGTCGTCCTTCCCAATCCCTCAGGCCATTCGGGGCCGAGATCCCGCGGGCGACCTGCCCGAGGCGACCCTGCTGGTGGGTTGAAAATCCGCCAAGATTACGAGTTTTTACAGTTTATCGGTTCCCCCTCCCAGCGTCAAATCCCGCCTCGAGATGGACAATTTATCAACAGGCGAGCCGAGGTGACGGGACGACCGCGACCGTGGTCGCCGCGGAGCAAGCCTGTCCCGGCTCCGCTCAGGACCGGAGGACGGCGAAGCTGGGGTGGTCGAGGAGCTGGAACGGCTGCACGAGCGGGGCGAGCGTCTCGCCGCGCTGCGTGATGTGGCGCCCGGCGATCGGGCCGAGGCGGCCGGAGGCGCCGGCGAGGTACGCGACGCGCCAGGGGTTGATGCCCATCAGCCGGGCCGCGGTGGCATCGACGGCGGGCAGGTTGGTCCCCATCACCAGGACCCCGGCGTGCCGAGGGCTGCCCATGATCGGGCCATCCCCCTCCATGCCGACGACCCCGTCGACGATCGCCAGGTGCGGCCGGACGGTCGCCGTGATGTCCACGACCGACTCGGCGATGCCGGCGTGGTGGAGCACGTTTTTTGGCCAGCCGTAATAGACGCCCGGCATCACGCCGAAGAGGTTCTTCATCGCGAGCGTGACGCCCGTCCAGTGATGCGTCTTCATCTTGGGGAGCGAGACGATCAGGTCGGCCCGACGGAGCATCACGGGCAGGGCGAGCCGGCGGAGGGGGGTGAGACCGAGCCGGTTGGGGACGAGGAAGATCTCGTCGTGGTTGAGGTCCACGAACTCGATCTTGGCCTCGTCGAGGACGGGGCCGAGTCCCGACTGCTCGAGGACGAGCTCGGAGTCGCGGCAGTGTCCCTGGCCCTCGGCGACGAAGACGTCGCGCGCGCCCCAGGACCGGAAGACCTCGGCGGCGGCGCGGATGACGGCGGGGTGGGTGTTGATCTGGGGGGCCTCGCGGCTCGGCTCGACGAGGTTGGGCTTGAGCAGGACCGACGTGCCCGCGACCCTGGCCGGGCCGAACCCCAGCTCGGCGAGCCCGGCGCGAATCGTCGCCGCCAGGTCGTCGGTGTACGCCTCGGCCCGGGCGATGAAGACCTCAGCACGGTGCCCCGCCTCGTCGCGATCGTGGAGCAGCTGGGCACCGCTCCCGCCCGCGACCAGGGCTCCCGCGCCGGTCAAGAACGTCCGCCGATTCAGCTCCCGGGCGTGATCCATCGCTGCGCTCCTCAACGATCTCGGGACGGCTCCGCGGCGCTCGGCGCGCCGGAAGAGGGACAAGGCGCGCCCCCCGGCGGCCAGCAGCAGGTGGGCGAGCCTCGGGGCGGCCGAGGGCGTGCCGGGAGGCTTCGGCCAGCCAGCGCTCGGCCCCCTCGGGCTCAACGCTCCAGGCGCGAAGCCCGAGCAGTCCCCAGCCCAGCGACGAGGCGGCGCGCACCCCCGGCAACGTCGCGGTCAGGGAGCGGATCGCCCGATCGACCGAGAGGCCTGCATCCGCCCCTGCAACGTTCGGACGCGGCGGGCGCGCACGACCCGCATGAAGCATAGATCACGCCCGCGACCCCGGCCGTGCACCG
>JAFANO010000700.1 GCA_019232645.1 Planctomycetaceae bacterium
GCACCTCGCGGTCGAGCCCGGCGTCGAGGCCATCGACCTCGATGATCAGGATGGCGCCGGCGTCGGTCGGGAAGCCGAAGCCGAAGGCCTGCTCGACCGCCCGGATCATGAGCCGGTCGAGCATCTCCAGCGCCGCGGGGACGATCCCGGCGGCGATGATGCCGCTGACCGTCTCGGTCGCCTGGTCGACGCTGTCGAAGACCCCCAGCAGCGTGCGGCCCGCCTCGGGGTCGCGGGTCAGGCCGACGGTCACCTTGGTGACGACGCCGAAGGTCCCCTCATGGCCGACGATCAGGCCGGTCAGGTCGTAGCCGGGGTTCTCCTCGGTGACGCCGCCGGCCTCGACGACCTCGCCGTCGGGCAAGACCAACTCGACCCCCCGGACGTGGTTGACGGTCACGCCGTACTTGAGCGTGTGCGGGCCCCCCGAGTTGGTCGCGACGTTGCCGCCGATGGTGCATGCCGACTGGCTCGACGGGTCGGGCGCGTAGTGGAACCCGGTCCCGGCCAGCGCGCGGGTCAGCCAGAGGTTGACGACCCCCGGCTCGACGATCGCATAGCGGTCGCGGGTGCTGATCTCGAGGATCCGCTTCATCCGGGTCAGGCAGATCATCACCCCTCCGCCGATGGCCAGCGTGCCCCCGGCCAGGCTCGTCCCCGCCCCCCGCGGGACGAACCGGACCTCGTGCTTGTTGCACAGCTTGACCACCTCGACCACGTCCTCCGTCGAGTTCGGGAACACGACCACGTCGGGCATGTTCTTGTTGATGACGAAGCCGTCGCATTCGTAGACCACCAGCTCTTCGCGGTGGTGCAGCACGTTTTCCGCGCCCACTGCGGCGATCAAGTCGGGCAGCAAATGCGAGGCGAGCTTGGGAGGGGACGCCACAGACATCGGTCGGACGTTTCTCGAATCGGAGGTGCGCGAAGCCATCCGGGACACAAGATCAGTCTACCAGCCCTCCGCGCCAGCCGCCACCTCCCGGCGGACCCCAGAGTCGGTGGGATGTGCTGCTCGAAAGGAGGTAGTAAATCCGGGATCCCGAGGCGCCTGAGGGGCGTTCCCACGGACCCGAGTTCCAGGTCAACCACCGGGTGAGCCTTGTTTTCTCGGGGCTGGATGATCTGCTCCCCGAAACCATGATGAGCAGGATCACTTTGTGTGGCCTCGCGGACGACCGCGAGACGCTCGCCACCAGGCGCGCCGACCCTCAAGAGCTCTCACGCCCGATCCTCCGGGCCGCGCGCCGGGATCTCGTGTGCACCCCCGAGTTCCCCGGTGCTCCTTCGCGACCCTCAAAGGATCAGATAGTTGGGATACCAGATCGTCTCGTCGAGCAGGTCGTCGATCATCTCGTCCGTGATCAGACGGCCCAGGCCGAGATTCCGAGCCTCACGGATCACGTCGCGGGCGATCCTGCGCGAGATCGCGCGGAGTTCGCCCTGGTCGGGGTAAATCCGGCCCTCGGCCAGTTGCTCCGGCGTGATGGATTCGGACAGGGCCCGGGCGGCGACCAGGAACATCGAATCGGTCACCTCGTGCGCCTCGGACACGATCGCACCCAGTCCCACGCCGGGGAAGATGAAGACATTGCTCGCCTGGTCGACGATCCGCGTGGTGCCGTCGCACGCGATCGGAGGGAACGGACTGCCCGTCGCGATCAGCGCCCGGCCCTCGGTCCACCGGAGTGCCTCGGCGGGGCTGCACTCGGCCTTCGAGATCGGGTTGCTCAGCGGCAAGATGATCGGTCGCGCGACGTGGCGGGCCATCTCGCGGATGACGTCTTCGGTGAAGGTGCCGGCTTTGCCCGTCGTCCCCACCAGGACGGTCGGCCTGACCTTTCGGATGACCTCCATCAAGTCGAACGGGCCTTCACCGGCAAGACCGTAATACGCCCGGTCCGCCTTCCCCCAGGCGAATTCCCGCTTATGGGGATCCATCTCGACGCCCTCCTGGCAGATCAGCCCCCGGGAGTCGAGCAGCGCCTGCGCGCCGAGGATGACCGTCTCGTCGTGACATTCTTGCCTCATGGCCATCCTGACCAGCCGCGCAATCCCGACGCCGGCGGCCCCGGACCCCACGTAAACGATCCGCTGCGAGGACAGCGCCTCCCCGGTGGGCCGCAGGGCCGAGAGGATCCCCGCCAGCACCACCGCCGAGGTGCCCTGGATGTCGTCGTTGAAGCTCGGGAGTCGTTTCCGGTAGCGTTCCAGGAGCATGAAGGCCGTGTTCGTGTGGAAGTCTTCCCACTGGAGCAGGGCGCGGGGGAAGACGTCCCTGACCCCCGTGACGAATGCCTCGAGGAAGGCCTCATAGGCCGCGCCGCGGAGCCGGCGCTTGCGGTAGCCGACATAGTAGGGATCGTCCTGCAGCTCGACATTGTCGGTCCCGACGTCGAGGCTGATCGGCAGACAATGCTTGGGATGGATCCCCGCGCAGGCGGAGTACAGCGCCAGCTTGCCGATCGGGATGCCCATGCCGCCGGCCCCCTGGTCCCCCAGGCCGAGGATGCGCTCATTGTCGGTGACGACGATCAGCCGGATGTCGGGATTGGGGGCGTTGCGGAGCACGCTCGGGATGTCGTCGATGTCATCAGGGGTCAGCCAGATCCCCCGCGGCTGGCGGACGATGTGGCTGTATTGCTGGCAGGCTTGCCCCACCGTCGGCGTGTAGACGATCGGCAGCAGCTCGCCCAGATTCTCGATGAGCAGGCGGTAGAACAAGGTCTCGTTGCGGTCCTGGAGCGACACCAAGCCGATGTACTTCTCCAGGTCATCGGACTTCGCACGGAGATGCTCCAACTCCAGGGTGACCTGTTGATCGATGGTCAGCACGGTGTGCGGCAACAGCCCCCGCAAGCGGAGGTGGTCCCGCTCGACCCGAGAGAAGGCCAGCCCCTTGTTCCAGCTCGGGTCGCGGAGGATCTCCGTGGCCGCGGGGCTCGTCCTGGTGATCGGCTCAGGATGGTGCTTGGCAATGGTCATTCGAAGACCTCCGACATGGCCGGCCCGCGCGATCGCCACTCCAAGGCCTCTGATCTCCATCTCCCGGGATGATGACAAGCTTTGGTCACTCGGATGCCGGGGAATGTGTCAAGGGGACGAGGATCGCCCATCAAACCTCCTCGCGGCGGAGACCCCCGCCTTCAGGTGTGGGGAGGCGCCGCTTGAGACCTTGGTCGTGGAAAAAATCGGGGCGTCTCACGACGTGCCCGGGATCGAGGTGCCCGTAAGGGCCTCGTAACGGAAGCTCGCGCTTCTCTCTCCTCGACAAGGTCGTGCACCGGCATCGCGGACGAATCCGGTTCATGGCGATCCCCACCGTCCGGGCCGACGCCCCGCGCGAATGCCGAGTCTCAACGAGTTAGTACGGGCGCCAGCTTCCACGTCTCCGGCGAGCGCCACAGCCGCGACATGAGCAGCTCGCGGTCGAGCAGGAATTCCTTGGGGATCTTGCCGTAGAGCCGGATCGCCAGTTCTTCGTCCGAAATCGCCTCCCGCATCCACGCCTGACAATCGACCTCCATCAGTTGGTGGAAATCCTCGCGGGTGAAGCCGTCCATGCCTTGCAGGTCGATGTCCTCGCGGCGCGGCATCCAGCCCAGCGGGCTCTCGATCGCGTACGCCCGGCCGTTGATCCGCTCCACGATCCATTTGAGCA
>JAFANO010000757.1 GCA_019232645.1 Planctomycetaceae bacterium
TGGTGGCTGAACCAAATTCATGAGTTTAGTTGAGGCTCGCCTGTTTTACAACCAAGAAATCCGGGGGGTAGGCTTCTCGGGTGAGCGTCACGAACGCGGGTCGAAAATTGGGGACCCCGAGCATTCTCAAAAAGTCGAGGCCCAAGACCATTTTGCGCCAAGATCCGTTGATAGCGTGGGAGGAACAAGAACTTTTGGAGAGCATAACCATCTTGGCCAATACCCCGTTTCCCCTGGACAACGCTCAGATTCCGTCCTCATCGAAGACGGAGAGATCAGATCAGAAGAGCGAAACAAGGCACGACTTACATCGAAATCAGACGACTGTCCGGAAGTACTCCAGCGTGCGCCGAAGCCCCGCGGAGCGATCGACGGTGGGGTTCCAGCCGAGCAGCGTCTGGGCGCGGGTGATGTCGGGTCGGCGGCGCTTGGGGTCGTCCTGGGGCAGGGGATTGAAGACGATGGTGCTCTTGGTCCCCTCGACCATCGCGATGATTTCCTTGGCCAGCTCGAGCACGGTGATCTCGGAGGGATTGCCGAGGTTGACCGGTTCGGAGACGTCGGCGTGCAGGAGCCGGTAGATGCCGTCGACCAGGTCGGTGACGTAGCAGAAGCTCCGGGTCTGGTCCCCCTTGCCGAAGACGGTCAGCGGCTCGCCGCGGAGGACCTGGCCCATGAAGGCGGGCAGGACGCGGCCGTCGTTGAGCCGCATCCGGGGCCCGTAGGTGTTGAAGATCCGGACGATCCGGGTCTTGACGCCGTGGTAGCGGTGATAGGCCATCGTGATCGCCTCGGCGAACCGCTTGGCCTCGTCGTAGCAGCCGCGGGGCCCGATCGGGTTGACGTGGCCCCAGTAGTCCTCGCGCTGGGGGTGGACCTCGGGGTCGCCGTAGACCTCGGAGGTGCTCGCCAGCAGGAACCGTGCATCCTTGGCCTTGGCCAGTCCCAGCGCGTTGTGCGTGCCGAGCGCCCCAACCTTCAGGGTCGGAATCGGGTGGGCCAGGTAGTCGGCGGGGCTGGCCGGGCTGGCGAAGTGGAGCACGTTGTCCACCGGTCCGTCGATCTGGAGCGGCTCCGAGATGTTGTGCCCGAGAAAACGGAACCGTGGGTTGTCCATCAGGTGGGCGATATTGCGGCGATGGCCCGTCAAGAGGTTATCGACGCAGAGGACGTTGTCCCCCTCGGCCAGGAACCGCTCGCAGAGGTGCGATCCCACGAACCCCGCACCGCCGGTGATCACCGTTCGCATCGTAAGTCCATCCGTTTCGGCATCCATGAACGAGCGACGAGCACGACCATCCAGAAAAATCATCCTAAGATACATCCCCCCGCGAGGCGTTGGCAATGCGGAGGACACCCGCGAGGGCCGGGGAATCCTCCGTGACCGGCCCCGGACGTGTCGAGGATGGGAATGTCCCGCGAAGAAATGGCCCGACGGCGGCGGATCCCCCCGACCGTGGCGGCGCCATCAATCCCCGACCCGACGGCCCGATCACTCGGGATCGACCTTGGGCCGGGGCTGTCGCCCGGAGAGGTAATCGAGCAGGCGGCGCAGCCAGCCAAACCTGCCCACCCTCTTCAACCGATCCTCGGAGAGCGGTAACTGCGGGGGAGGGAAGGCTTCCGTCGAGCCGAACGGGCGGCCCTCGACCTGAAAGCCGGAAACCAACATCTGCATCACCATCATGCTCGCGGCGTCGGCGTTATGGCTGTGGATGTAGAACCTCGTCTTCTTCAAATGAGGATGCGGTGTCAGGCAGAGCCAGCGGACGATGGCCATGCCGCAGTCCTCGCGGCTCAGGTCCACGTACCTCTCGCCGCCGAGGTCGTGATCGAGGTGGACTTCATCCCAGCCCTCTTCCAGGCGCGCGAGGCACTCCTCGACGGTCTGGACCCAGACCGCCCCGGGATTCGCCTCGAGGAAGATCTCGGCCCGATGCGAATCGTCATCCAAGAACAAGATCCGACGCTCGCGGCCCGAATTATGGGAGGGGTTGGGGGGGGAGAGCCGGGCGGATGATGGCATGGTTCTCTTCCCGATGATCGTACGTCCGCGGACTGCTTCAGGTCCCCTGCAATCCAGGAACGCTCGCCCCGCGAGGAAGGGAGGAGGCTCGTACGGGCTTCCTGGAACCTCGTGCACCCAGCTTGTTCATTTCAAATCCACGATTTCTCAATCAGACTCGATGAGAAGTTACGCAGTAGGCGATATGGTGCTCAGGACTTTGGAAAGATAGGTAACTCAACAACGCGGCGGTAAGCCCTGTTGTGATCCCAGATTCCCTCGGACCTTCAGAGTAACAGCTCGTACGAGCGCCGAACCCCCAACTGCGTAACTCCTAAGTCAAGATCTCGATTGGAAACTGGACAGAGGAGATGAAAGGGTATGGTTCAAAGCCGGATAACGCTCTGGGCGGTGGTGCCGCGCCACATCCCATTGCAATCTAGGGAATGGCTGCCAGAGCTTCGCTGCCAGGGTGTGACCGCTTGATCCGAGTCCCGTTGAATCATGCCCATAAAATCTTCTGGAATGCATCTCATCCCCCTCGGCCCGTAGCGTCGCGCCCTCCGAGCCGCAGTGGTTGGCCTTCCTCAGAGGCCCTCACACAATGAACCCAAACGCCTGTTTTCCTGGGGTTCGGCGGTCATAAAGAAGAGAGGGTCTCTAAGGTCCCCGCGGGTCCTGCCAGCGCGCCCGGGCCTCGGGCAACGGATACTCGGTGATCGGCACGCCCGCCGCCGACAACTCGTGGAGCCTCAGATAGCCGCGCGTCACTCGCTCCTCCTCCGACGCGACGAACGCGGGGTCGAGCCCCGCCTTCGCGAACGGCCCCTCAACCGCCGTCGGCGCGAACCCCTCGGCCACGATGAACTGCGCCAGCACGGGGTTGCAGCGGATGTGCCGCTCGGGGCAAGCGTGCAGCGCCTCCGGGTCGACCTCGCCAAGCACGTATCGCAGGTACAGGTCCGACTCGGCCAGTTCGGCGACGTCCTCACCGCAGACCTCGCACAGGTATCCCCGTTCGCAGATGGCCATGACGAAGAGCTCCCCCCGAGACGTTCGATGACGCCCGGCTCAGCCCAGCAGGTCGTCCATCGCGTAGAGCCGGGGCGGCTTGCCCGCCAGGAACTTGGCGGCGTCGAGCGCCCCCAGCGCGAAGCCGTCGCGGTTCAGGGCGCGGTGCGACAGCTCCAGGCACTCGCCGATCAGCCCGAAGATGACGGTGTGCTCGCCGGGGTTGTCGCCCGTCCGCAGCGCATGCAGCCCGATCTCGCCCCGGGACCGCTCGCCGACCTGGCCGTGCCTGCCGTGGACGAACCGATCCGAGTCGATCGCCCGGCCGACGATCTCGGCCAGCCGCAGCGCGGTGCCGCTGGGGGCGTCCTTCTTGAAGTGGTGGTGCCGCTCGACGATCTCGACGTCGGCCGAGTCGCCCAGGGCCCGCGCCGCCTCGCTCACCAGCCGCATCAGCAGGTTGACCGCGCGGCTCAGGTTGGGCGAGATGAGGAGCGGGATCCGCGCCGCCAGGGCCTCCAGCGCACACCTCTGCTCGGGCACGAACCCCGTCGTCCCGACGACCAGGGGGACGCCGAGCCGGGCGCAGGTCTCGGCCAGCGACAGGGTCCCGGCAGGAAGAGAGAAGTCGATCATGACGTCGACCGCGGCATCGAGCGCCGGCGACAGCGGCACCCCCAGCGGCCCCACCCCGGCCAGCGTGCCGGCGTCCTCGCCGAGCCGGGGATGGTCGGCACGATCGATCGCCGCGGCGAGCCGGAGCGCGGGGTCGGCCTGGATGAGCTGGATCAACCGGCTCCCCATCCGTCCGGTCGCCCCCTGGATGCCAACGCCGAGAACTGGAGCACTCACGGACGAGACACCCCTCCTGATGCGGCCGCTCCCGACTCTCGGGACGCGACGCGAGACCGACTAAGTTGATTGTAGATCAGCGAGCCTCCCGAGGCTACCTCGCACCGGTCGCAACGTAAATGTCGCAACGCAGCAATCGCAGAGGCCTCATTCCTGTGCCCCGGGGGCCTGGTCACCGTCACCCCAAGTCCGCCATAACTCTTTGAAACTGAAAGAGTTAAGCTGTGAGGCCGGCTTATCCACCTCCTCCGTCACAAGGGATTTCGGATTAAGGATTTAAGGAAAATAGCGGGGGCATAGGCCCCCGAAACCCAGGAAGAGCCTGGGAGCCATCCGCCCGGACAATGGTCCAGGCCCGGGTACGATCACGCGTCCGGCGCGGCCTCGGGGGAATAGAGCGCGATGGTCCGGATGATATCGTCGAGGTCGTTGGGGACCACGACCGGACGATTGGCGAACCCGGCGCGGCGGACGCCCCGGCTCCCGAGCACCTTCTCGAAGGTCTCCTGGTCGGTAC
>JAFANO010000218.1 GCA_019232645.1 Planctomycetaceae bacterium
CTCCGCCCCGGCCTCAAGGCGACCATGACCATCTTCCTGAGCTCCGAAGGCGGTCCCGACGACACCGGCAATCCCGCCGTGGGGGCCCGGGTCGCGCTGCCGCCGCAATGAGCCGGGATTTCCCCAGGGCGCGCGGGACCCGCCTCGATCGGCGACGCGAGTCCCGCCCGACCTTCGAAACCGAAATGCCTCCGACGATAGGTCCGATTCCCGCGATCCTCCGTCCCGAGCCGAGGGCCGACGACCGATGAGTTCCGCTCCTTCCCTGGCACCCGTCATGCCCATGGGGCAGGCCGCCGAGCACCTCAAGGTCAAGCTCCGGCCCGACCTGATCGTCCAGCCGCAGTTCTATGAGGGGATGACGCACTACGTCATCAAGGACCCGATCGCGCTGAAGTATTTCCGGTTCAAGATCGAGGAATACTTCCTGCTCCAGCAGCTCGACGGCAAGAACACCCTCCAGGACGTCAAGCGCGCCTTCGAGCGCAAGTACCGCCCGCAGACGATCTCGATCGAGGACCTGACCCGCTTCACCGCGCAGCTGCACGAGGCCGGCCTGGCCCAGATCGACAGCCCCGAGCAGGCGAAGGTCCTCATCCAGCGCCGGCGCAAGAACCGCTGGAAGAAGCTCTGGCAGTTCCTGGCCAACATCCTCTACATCAAGATCCCCGTCATCGACCCCGAACGGCTCCTGACGCGGATGTACCCCTTCTTCCGCTGGATCTACACCCCGTACTTCAACGCCTTCAGCGTCGCGATGATGCTGGCCGCGATCACCCTGGTCATCAGCCAGTGGAGCACGTTCCACAGCAAGCTGCCCGACTTCCAGAGCTTCTTCAACTGGCACACCATCTTCTACTTCTGGATCAGCCTGGCGGTCATCAAGATCATCCACGAGTTCGGCCACGGGCTGACCGCCAAGCACTTCGGCGGCGAGGTCCACGAGATGGGCATGCTCTTCCTCGTGCTCACCCCGGCGCTCTATTGCGACGTGACCGATAGCTGGCTCCTGCCCAGCAAGTGGAAACGGATCTGGATCTCGGCGGCGGGGATCTACGTCGAGTGCTTCCTCGCCAGCATCGCCACCTTCGTCTGGTGGAACACCGAGCAGGGGCTCGTCAACAGCCTGGCCATGGCGACGATGTTCATCTGCTCGGTCAACACCATCATGTTCAACGCCAACCCGCTGCTGCGGTACGACGGCTACTACGTGATGGCCGACTGGCTGGAGGTCCCCAACCTCCGGATCAAGAGCACGCAGTTCTTCGCCTACCTGATCCAGGAGAAGGTGCTCGGGCTGGAAGTCCCGGTGCAGAGCTACATGCCCCGGTCGCGGCGGTTCCTGTTCGTCTTCTATGCCATCGCCAGCTACTTGTATCGCTGGGTGGTGACGTTCAGCATCCTGTTCTTCCTCTACAAGTTCCTCCAGCCGTATAAGCTGGGATCGATCAGCGCGATGTTGGCGATCGGCTCGCTGGTCCCCCTGGTCGGGATGCCGGCCTACCAGATCGTCAAGTTCGTTCGCACGCCGGGGAGGATGCGCAAGGTGAAAAAGGCACGTGCGGCTGGGTTCGCGGTGGCCTTCGTGGCCATCGTCGCCGGAATCCTCGTGTTCCCGACGCCGCTCCGCGTCGCGGGGACGCTGGTCCTGACGGCGGCCAAGCCGGCCGAGATCTACGCCGAGGTCCCCGGCCGGCTCGTCGAGCTGGGCGTCCGCGACGGCGAGTGGGTCAAGAAAGACACCCCGCTGGCCATCCTCTCGAACCCCGAGAAGGTCCGCGAGCGGATGCAGCTCCAGGAGCAGCATGACGTCAACTTCGTCAAGGCGCAGTGGTTCGGCGCCAGCCCGGACCGCGACAGCCGCGCCCAGTCGCGGCAGTTCGAGCTGATGGCCCGCGAGCTGGAGCCGGCGATCGACAAGCTCGTCGAGCAGGTCGGCAAGCTCACCCTCGTCGCCCCCCGCGACGGCCAGGCGATGGGCGTGCCCAAGCGCGAGACCATCGGCCAGTACCTCAAGCCGGGCAAGCCGTTCTGCGAGGTCGGCGACCCCCATCAGCTCGAGGCGCACCTGATCCTCGACCAGTCCGACATCGACCTGGTCAAGCTGAACAAGACCGCCTGGGTGAAGATCTACGGCGATTCCGAGATCACCTTCAAGAGCAAGGTCTCCGAGATCGCCAAGCGGAACCGCGAGGAGATCCCCACCGAGCTGTCGAACGTCGCCGGCGGCGAGATCGCGACCAAGCAAGACCCCAAGACCAACCAGCCCAAGCCGATCAACGCCGTCTACGAGGTCATCATCCCGCTCGACAACAGCCGGCTGATCCTCCAGCCCGGCCTCCGCGGTTTCGCCAAGATCGACGGCGGCACCCACACCCTCGGCTGGTGGCTCTGGAGGCTGATCACCAAGACCTTCCACTTCACGCTCTGACGCATCCTTCAGGCCGGCGAGGGGCTCCCCTACGCGAAGACCTGGAAAACAAGGGGTCTTCGCGCACGGGAGCCGCCGGCCTGGGTGGCTTCACCCCAAACATGGGATGGCAGGCAATCATACCCATCCCTCCTCTCATCGACGGTCCCGGCGAGTGCCTTCGCGGTCCCTGTCCCTGCCTTCATGACTTTTAGTGTCTACCCTATTTGTCACATAGGCCAGCATCCTAGACCGCGCCCTCGCCTGTTGGCCTAGACCCACCAGTGTCAACAGTTTTTTCACCAAGTGCCATCTGAGGGTACCGCCCGGAATGCTGACCCAGGTCGATCCGCGGTACAATAACTCCTGTGAGGAGATAACGCTGCCGATGGAACACGAGATGCCCGCCGCGCACTTTGCGGCGGAGCTGCTCGCCATCTTCGGGGCGCGAATCGCAATGGAACAGAGAACATTCGAGGGAACGTGGGAAGAGATCACTCGCCGTGGTAGCGAGCTCGCCGGTCGTAAGGTCCGGGTCACTGTGCTGAATGAACCCGTGTCTCCGGTGATGCTCGATCGGGCGCTGGCTCACCTCATCGCGGACGCCGAGCAGCTGGTCGGTACGCTCCCCCCGGTGACGGCGGCACCGGCGGCGGATGCCTGGTCCGAAGGCGTCATCGCGAAGTACCGTCGCCAAGGATTCACGCTGTGACCCTGTGCGATGCCGGTCCGCTCTTTGCCCTGGTAGATCCGCGCCAGGCCGTGCTTCACCAGCGCTGCAAGGCGGCCCTCTCGCACCTGCGATCCCCGCTCGTCACGACCTGGCCGAGCTTCACGGAGGCGATGTACCTGGCCCATCGCTCGGGCGGCTGGCCGATGCAGAATCTCCTCTGGCAGTACGTGCGCGAAGCGGTGCTCGTGTTCCATGAGCTTGGGCCCGAGGAAACGACTCGGCTGTCGGTCCTGATGGAACAATATCAAGACACGCCGATGGACCTTGCCGACGCCTCGCTGGTGGCGACTGCCGAGGGCTTGGGCCTCGCGGAGATTTTCACCCTCGACCACCACTTCCAGGTGTATCGTCTCCATGGTTCCCGACCGTTCGTCATCGTCGGGTAAGACCCACCAGAGGCGCCCGCCGCAGGCGGGTCTTTCGTTCCCAAGGGGGTCTCTCTGACCGGCGGACGCCCGTCAGGAAAGAGGCTCTTGCGGCCCCCTGCCGTTGGTCGATTTAGCGCTAGACAACGGGCGTTGTCTATCATTA
>JAFANO010000600.1 GCA_019232645.1 Planctomycetaceae bacterium
GTCAGACGGGTCAGGATGTGAGCGTGCAGTTCGATCCGACGGATCGGCACTGGGTGATCTGCGATCATCGGGGTCAGGAGCTGCGCCATCATCGGGCCTAGCAACTGACACGGGAGCGGATCGTGGGTCTGAAGGTGGCTCATCGCCTGGCCCAGTCGTCAAACGTCCAGAGAAACAACCCTGTGGCGGGGGGTCCAACCGTATGGCGGGCGACAAGAACTCAGGGCGTGCCACCCCGCCGTGCCACCCGGCCGGGAGATGCCTCCGCCGAGGCGGACCCACGCCCTTCCAGGACTCAGGGCATGTCACCACGCCGAGCATTTTACGGGCCCGGGGTCTATGCCAAGGGCTGTCCGCCTGTTAAGTTAGACGTACCGGATCGATGGTTGATGCCGGATGCCGAGCATGAATGCCATGCCGAAGCCCGAAGACGCCGCCCGCGAGTCGATCGACGCCGCCCTTGAGCTAGCCGGATGGGCCGTCCAGGATGCTGACAAGGCGAACCTGCACGCGAGCCATGGGGTCGCGCTGCGCGAGTTCCCGTTGAAGAAGGGCCACGGCTTCGCCGACTACCTGCTCTACGTCGAGGGCGAGGCCGCCGGGGTCATCGAGGCGAAGAAGGAGGGGACGACCCTCACAGGGGTCGAGACGCAGGCCGCCAAGTATAGCGTGGGGCTCCCGGACACCCTCCCGGCCCATCAGCGGCCCTTGCCGCTTCTCTACCAGAGCACCGGCATCGAGACGCGATTCACCAACTGGCTCGACCCCGAGCCGCGCAGCCGGCGCATCTTCCACTTCCACAAGCCGGAGACCCTGGCCGCTTGGCTGGCCGAGTTCCCGTCTCCGCTCCGCAAGCGGCTCCGAGACATGCCCCCGATCGTCGAGCAGGGACTCTGGCCGGCGCAAGTCCGGGCGGTGCGGGGCCTTGAAGAGTCGTTCGCCCTCGACAAGCCTCGCGCCCTGATCCAGATGGCCACCGGCAGCGGCAAGACGTTCACGGCCGTCACGGCGATCTACCGCCTCATCAAGTTCGCCAACGTCCCCCGCGTACTCTTCCTCGTGGACCGTGGAAACCTCGGCCGGCAGACGCTCAAGGAATTCCAGCAGTACGTTACCCCTGACGACGGGCGCAAGTTCACCGAGCTTTACAACGTCCAGCACCTGACCAGCAACCGCCTCGATCCCGTCGCCCGCGTCTGCATCACGACCATCCAGCGCCTCTACTCGATGCTCAAGGGCGAGGCCGACCTCGACCCGGACCTTGAGGAGGGCTCGCAATTCGAAACGATGGCCGACCTCGGCCGGGAGCCGGTGCCGGTCGAGTACAACCCGGCCATTCCCGTCGAGACGTTCGGCATCCTCTTCACCGACGAGTGCCACCGATCGATCTACAACCTCTGGCGGCAAGTCCTGGAATATTTCGACGCCTACCTCATCGGCCTCACCGCCACGCCGTCCAAGCAGACGCTCGGGTTCTTCAACCAGAACCTCGTGATGGAGTACCACCACGAGCAGGCCGTCGCCGACGGCGTGAACGTGGGCTTCGACGTGTACCGCATCCGCACCCAGATCACCGAAACCGGGTCGCGCGTCGAAGCCAAGCATTTCATCGACAAGCGCGACCGCCAGACCCGCGCCGTCCGCTGGGAGAGGCTCGACGACGATTTGGTCTACAACGCCAAGGCTCTCGATCGCGATGTCGTCTCCGTGGACCAGATCCGCACCGTGGTCCGCACGTTCAAGGAGAAGCTGTTCACCGAAATCTTCCCCGGCCGGCGCGAGGTCCCCAAGACGCTGATCTATGCCAAGGACGACAGCCACGCCGATGACATCGTCCAGATCGTCCGCGAGGAGTTCGGCAAGGGCAACGCCTTCTGCGAGAAGATCACGTACAAGACCGGCACGGCCCGCATCGTCACCAAGGGGATCGGGCCGGACGGGAAGGAAGTCGAGAAGATCACGTACAAATCGACCGGCGTGAAGCCCGAGGACCTGCTCTCGTCGTTCCGCAACAGCTACGACCCGCGCATCGTCGTCACCGTGGACATGATCGCCACCGGCACCGACATCAAGCCACTCGAAATCGTCATGTTCATGCGTACGGTCAGGAGCCGGAACTACTTCGATCAAATGAAGGGCCGGGACGCCCGCGTGATCGACCCGACCGACTTCCAGGCCGTCACCCCCGACGCCCGGAGCAAGACCCACTTCGTGATCGTGGACTGCGTCGGCCTCTGCACCCAGGAGATGACCGACTCGCGGCCTCTGGAGCGGCAACCGAAGGTCGCCTACAAATCGACCGGGGTCAAGCCCGAGGACCTGCTCTCGTCGTTCCGCAACAGCTACGACCCTCGTATCGTCGTGACCGTGGACATGATCGCCACCGGCACGGACATCAAGCCGCTGGAGATCGTGATGTTCATGCGGTCGGTCAAGAGCCGGAACTACTTCGAGCAGATGAAGGGCCGCGGCGCGCGGGTGATCGACGACGCCGACTTCCAGCGGGTGACCCCGAACGCCGGCCGCAAGGAGCGGTTCGTGCTGGTGGACTGCGTCGGGGTGACGGAGGAAGACTTGGTCGATGCGCCGCCGCTGGAGCGCCAGCGCAGCGTGGGGTTCGGCGCATTGCTC
>JAFANO010000369.1 GCA_019232645.1 Planctomycetaceae bacterium
CCAGGCGCGACTGAACGTCGATGAGATCGACCACAAGCGGACTGGCGATCGGACGTGGACCTGGTGCTTCCGGGCCGGCCTGTACTACTACTCCTTTAACTTCCTCAACTTATTGCAATTTCAGGGTTTATGGCATCCGCCAGAACATCAAATGCTTGTAATTGCAGCCACGAAGTCTCAAGCAAACCCTTGAAAAATAAGGGTTTTCCTGAAGGGCAGGCATCCTTACATGCAGAACGTCCAAAAAACCTAACGGAGTAGTAGTACACCCTGTTCAAGATCGACCCGACTCGCAGCGCCGACGTGGTGATCGAGGTGCTGGGAACGGAGTTCGATGGGGTGCTGGCGTGAGATACGCATTCCGGATCTTTTGTGCCCCTTGTCCGGATCTCACATTTGAGATATCAAATTTCAAATTAGCAGATCGGTGCACATAAATCCTGGGATCTGTGTGACTCCTTCTCGGCGTACTGGCACACTCAGCGAAGTGAGGGACCCAAGGACCCCACGGGGTCCCCGGGATCGGAGCAGGTCCTTGGGCGCCAAGCCCCTCGCCGGAGGGGTTTGCCCAGAGGCCGCACGACTTCAGTCGTGACGGAGAGCTCACCCCTTTTTCCTTCCGGCCCCTTATGCGGCTCCCGCGGCGGGTGGGCGCGGGGAACCACTGGCGGGCAAGCCCCAGTTCTCTCCCCTCAGACTTGCGGGCAAGCCGCCTGTGGTCCCGCGCCCATCTCCACAAGGATGCCGATCAGAGCCACCAGGGGACGCCCCGGCCAGCGATACCGCCGGTCGCTGAGCCGGTCTGATTCGACGCCGTCGTGCTGCCGGATTTGGACTGGAGGTCCGTTTGCAACTGGATGGAATCGACCAGGAGGTCCGCCCGGTCGGCGCCGGTCTGATGCTGCTGCTCGTCCTGCTAGATCTTGGTCAGGTTGGCCTGGAGGCTGGGCTGGAACTCACTCCCAAACCGAGCCCATTGGTGCTGCCAGACCCGCTGCTGCTGCTGAGCCCATTGGCGCTGCCGAGCCCGCTGGTGCTGCCAGACCCGCTGGTGCTGCTGGGCCCGCTGGACGCTCCGAGCCCTGTCGTCCCGACGAGGCCGGAAGCTTGGATGGTGCTGCTAGACCCGTGGGTGCTGCCAGACCCGCTGCTGCTGCTGAGCCCGCTGGACGCTCCGAGCCCTGTCGTCCCGCCGAGCCCATTGATCTCTGCCGGTACGACGGGCCCGCCGAGGCCGACACCTTGGTAGCCCGATGAGGTGGACCCCATTGTCTAGACCAAAAAACGGCGATCCTTCGCTACTGTCCCGTCAGGCCCTCGTGGCTCCGACACTTCGATAAACGGCTGCCGGGGTCCGATAGCCCAGCGATTGATGAAGACGTTCGTTGTTGTAGAAGCCGAAGTACCGGCCCAGCCCCTGTTCCAGTTCCGGCACCGCTTCATAGCCTCGAATATAGATATCCTCGTATTTTACACTCCTCCACAGCCGCTCCACGAACACGTTGTCCAACGCCCGCCCTCGCCCGTCCATGCTCACCGCCACCCCCGCCATCTCCAACCGCCCGGTGAACGCCGCCGCCGTGAACTGCACCCCCTGGTCGGTGTTGAAGACCTCCGGCTTCCCCGACCTCAAGGCCTCTTCCAGCATCTCCAGGCAGAACGACCCATCGAGCGTGGTGGACAGCCTCCAGGTGATCACGTACCGGCTGAACCAGTCGATCACCGCCGCCAGGTACATGAACCCCGAGGTCAGCGGCACGTAGGTGATGTCGGTGCTCCAGACCTGGTCCGGCCGCTCGACCCGCACGCCCCGCAGCAGGTAGGGGTAGATCTTGTGCCCACTCCCAGCCGTGCTCAGCCGAGGCTTGGGGTAGATCGCCTCCAGGCCCATGACCCGCATCAGTCGCTGGACTCGTTTCCGGCTCACCTCCTCCCCTCGCTCGATCAGCCAGGCGGTCATCCGCCGGCTGCCGTAGAACGGGCAGGCCGTATACTGCTCGTCGATCCGCCTCATCAGCCGCAAGGTCTCGACCGTCTCTCCGGCTGGCTCGTAGTAGAGGCTCGACCGGGAGAGCCCGAGCAGCTCGCACTGCCTCCGCACGCTCAAGGCCGGGTGACCGACGTCGATCAGCGGCCGTTTGTGCTCACATGAAGACGGCAGCTTTTTTTTTGAGCCACTCCAGCTCCATCTTCAGCCGGCCGATCTGCTCGAACAGCTCGGCCTGGCGTGCCTCGGCGTCCGTCGAGGCCGCCTGGGCCGGGCTCCCGAAGATCGACTCGGCCCCGGTCAGGAGTTGCTTCTTCCAGCCGTGGATGAGCGTCGGGTGAACGCCGTAGTGCCCGGCCAGCTCGTTGACCGTGCGATCCCCCTTGAGGGCCGCCAGGGCGACCTGGGCCTTGAACGCGGCCGTGTGAACCTTTCGCTTGCCTGCCATCTCACCCCCTTTGCTGGGCCACCAGAGTAGCTTAACCGGTGGTCCAGTTTTCGGGGTCCACTATAGCCGATGAGATAGAGCAGGAAGGCCGAGACGAGGCCCCCCACGGCCTGGATCGTGCCCAGCGCCCCTTCCTGCCCGACGTGCCGCAGGATGAGCATCGCCG
>JAFANO010000392.1 GCA_019232645.1 Planctomycetaceae bacterium
CGCCGTCGATGAAGCTCTTCGACAACGAGGAAGAGGAGCAGCACCTGTGGAAGGTCCGCGAGTCGGGCCTGGGGGCGACCGCGCGGATCCCCGGCGAGAAGGACGCGTGGGAGGGGTGGGAGGACTCCGCCGTGCCCCCCGAGCGGGTCGGGCCGTATCTCCGCGACCTCCGCAAGCTGTTCCGGAAGTACGGCTACAACTGCGCGCTCTACGGCCACTTCGGCCAAGGCTGCATCCACACCCGGATCGATTTCGAGCTCAAGACCGCCGAGGGGGTCGCGCACTTCCGCGCGTTCTTGAACGAGGCGGCCGACTTGGTCGTCAGCCACGGCGGCTCGATCTCGGGCGAGCACGGCGACGGCCAGTCGAAGGCCGCGCTGCTGCCCAAGATGTTCGGGCCCGAGCTGGTCGAGGCGTTCCGCGAGTTCAAGGCGATCTGGGACCCCGACAACAAGATGAACCCGCACAAGGTTGTCGACCCGTACCTGCCGGGCGAGAACCTCCGGTTGGGCCCGCATTACCATCCGCCCCAGGTCCCGACGCACTTCAAGTTCCTCGACGACCACGGCAGCTTTTCGTACGCGACCGAGCGCTGCGTCGGCGTGGGCGAGTGCCGCAAGGAGGAGAGCGGCACCATGTGCCCGAGCTACATGGTGACCAAGGAGGAGATGCACTCGACGAGGGGCCGCGCCCACCTGCTCTTCGAGATGTTCCAGCAGGACCCGATGAAGGGGCTCTGGAAGGCCGAGCCGGTGCGCGAGGCGCTCGACCTCTGCCTGGCCTGCAAGGGGTGCCGGACCGAGTGCCCCCTCAACGTCGACATGGCCACCTACAAGGCCGAGTTCCTCGCGCACTACTACGAGGGCCGGGTCCGACCGAGGCACGCCTACGCGATGGGCCTGATCTACTGGTGGGCCCGGCTCGCCTCGCTCGCGCCGGGGGTCGTCAACCTGATCACCCACGCGCCGGTCGTCGGCAAGGTCTTCCAGATGCTGGGGGGCCTCTCGACGAAGCGGAAGATGCCGTCGTTCGCCCCCGAGACGTTCACGCAGTGGTGGCGGCGCCGGCCGACCCGGAACGTGGGCAGGCCCCGGGTGATCCTCTGGCCCGACACCTTCAACAATCACTTCCACCCGCAGACCGCCGAGGCGGCCGTCGAGGTCCTCGAGCACGCCGGCTTCCAGGTGATCGTCCCGGAAGTGTCGCTCTGCTGCGGCCGGCCACTCTACGACTTCGGCATGCTCGAGACCGCCAAGGGCCTGCTCCGCGAGGTCCTCGATACGCTCCGCCCGGAGATCGAGGCGAGCACCCCGCTCGTCGGCCTGGAGCCGAGCTGCGTCGCCGTCTTCCGCGACGAGATGATGAATCTCTTCCCGATGGACGAGGACGCCAGGCGGCTCACCTCGCAGACCTACATCCTGAGCGAGTTCCTGGAGAAAAAGGCGCCCCACTTTCAGGTCCCGAAACTCTACCGCAAGGCGCTCGTCCACGGCCACTGCCACCATCAGCACGTCATGAAGTTCAAGGACGAGCACTCGGTCCTGACGAAGCTCGGGCTCGACTACGAGATGCTCGACTCGGGCTGCTGCGGCATGGCCGGCTCGTTCGGGTTCGAGGCCGGGCACTTCGACGTCTCGGTGGCCGTCGGCGAGCGGGTCCTGCTGCCGAAGGTCCGCAACGCCGCCGATGACACGCTGATCATCGCCGACGGCTTCAGTTGCCGCGAACAGATCGCCGACCTGACCGACCGCGGCGCGCTGCACCTGGCGCAGGTGCTCCAGATGGCCCTGCACGAAGGCCCGCGGGGACCCTCGGGCGGGCCTCCCGAACGGGACTATCAGCCGCTGGGCCAGTGGGAACCGGCTCCGTCGCCGGCGGACACCGCCGTGGTCTTCGGCGCGGGCATCCTGGTCGGCCTCGGCCTGGCCTGGGCCATGAGCAATGGCGTGAGCAAGAATAAGACGAGGAGGCACGCATGAGCGAATCGGGAGGAGTGGCCGCAGCGGACCAGGGAGTGAAGACGAACAAATATAAGGGCGTGCAAGTCTACGGCCGCATGGACAAGGAAGGCCGGCCCGGTATCGTCGACGCGATCGACCAGGACGAGCGGGCGATCAATGAGATCGCCGACCGGCTCCAGCGCCGGGGCTTCGGCGTCATGCGGAAGCGGGACCCGAGGTCCGGCAAGGTCTATTATATCCTCAAGGCGCAATGGGTCGGCCAGGGCGAGCCCCCCGAACATCCCCTGGACTGATTCCACTCGCCCGGTGATGCGGCCTGGAGTCCTCGAAATCCACAACCTTCCTGATGATATGTGGTGAGCAATACCTTCTTTGCGGGGTGGGCAGTGTCCACCTCGCGAGGAGGACCGGGCCGCCGGGCGCGGTCTCATCAAATTCAAGAAGGGCAGGGGAATAACGATGATGAAATCCAAGCTGATCCACGAGCACGTTGGCGAGCGGACGTTCGCGCTGATCTTCGAGATGGGCGACGAGGTCATGGCAAACCTGATCAGCTTCGTCGCGAAGAACGGGATCGGCGGCGCCCGGATCTCGGCCATCGGCGCCTTCCGTGATGTGACGCTCGGCTACTTCGATTGGGAGAAGAAGGACTACCGGAAGATCCCGGTCCAAGAGCAGGTCGAGGTCCTCTCGCTCCTCGGCGACGTCGCGCTGAAGGACGACCAACCGACGATCCACGCCCACGTCGTCGTCGGCCGGTCGGACGGCTCGACGATGGGCGGCCACCTGGTCGAGGCGCACGTCCGGCCGACGCTCGAGGTGATGCTCGTCGAGTCGCCGGAACACCTCCGCAAGCAGGTCGATCCGGAGTCGGGGCTTGCCCTGATCCGCCTTTGAAGGGGCACGGACGACGATGGCCGAGACCGAGTCCAAAATCGAAACCGAGATGCAATCCGCCCCCGGTCGGCCCGGGATCATGCCGCGCTGGACCTCCAGCGCCAAGTGCGGGGTCGGGACGGCGTTCAACTTCGCGAGTCAGGTCTGGTCCACGCTGAGCCACGGCATCATCAACGAGGTCTACTATCCTCGCGTCGATCTGGCCTGCACCCGCGACCTGGGGATGATCGTCACCGACGGCCACGCGTTCTTCTCGGAAGAGAAGCGGCACGCCCGGCACGAGGTCGCCTGGCTCGAGGACGGGGTCCCCGCGTTCCGGCTGACCAATACCGACACTCAAGGGCGCTACCGGATCGAGAAGACGATCTTCGCCAACCCCGGACAGCATGCGCTCTTGCAGGGGACCCAATTCACGACACTGGCGGGATCGCCGGGCGACCTCCGCCTGTATGCACTGCTGTCTCCCCACCTGGGCAGCCGGGGCAGCAACAACACGGCATGGGTCGATGAG
>JAFANO010000477.1 GCA_019232645.1 Planctomycetaceae bacterium
CACGACGCGGCCGGCCAGCTCAATCCGACGCCGGGACCGGAGCCAGGCCCGTATCCCCCAGAACACGCCCGCCCCGACGAGGGCCCCCAGAAGCATCTTCTCGCGGTTCTCCATCGCGTCCCTCCCGAAGATCGATCGGCAGTCCTCGATCCTCACCCTTTATGATCCCTGGGCGGCCTCGCCGGGGATCAAGTTGCATACCGCATGCCAGATCCCGCCCCGAAGGAGATCGTCCCGCTATTCACCTCCAGCAAAGTGCTTGTCTTCCAGCGGATCCTGACGCCAGTCAGATTGGGGCAGAGAGAGTGGAGAGGGGATCGAGTTCAGTTCGCCACCACGGCCGTGAAATCACGCCGCGTGCTCTTCCTCGTCGCGCCTCGCCTGATCTATTAACTAATGAATCCACGCGCGATCGGCGGCCCCGCGCCCATCATTGAGGTCACTCCTCTCGTCAATTTTCCATCGACGCGCATCAGGCCCTGGAAAGGGGCCGCCTCCCCCCTCCTCGCCCCCGCGCAAGCCCTCCGGAACGCCCATCCCCGGCACGTAACTTGTAGGGGAGAGTGGTAAGGATGAACTGGAACCGAGAGAGCACGGGACGGATCCCGAGCCCCCAATCGCCCCGACGCGGAGGGGGAGCCTGCATCCAAGGTCCTGGTTTACCGCGAACAGCCCGAGCCATTCTCGGCGGCGCGGAGAGCGGTCGATCTTGGGTGCCTGGTCTCCGTGGCGCGTCCGTGCCTCGGCAGGGCTTGGCTTCGATTGGGTCGGAGGAGGGGCCTCCTCGCGAGGCATGAACCCTGGGCATGAGGAGTGCTTGCGATGGCAAAGACGGCAGCGGACATCCTCTTCGATCGACTGATCGGCTGGGGTGTGGAGGTGGTCTTCGGGTTCCCCGGCGACGGCATCAATGGGTTCATGGAGGCGTTGCGGACCCGCAAGGATCGCATCCGCTTCGTGCAGGTCCGGCACGAGGAGGGGGCCGCATTCATGGCCTGCGGCTACGCCAAGTTCACCGGGCGGCTCGGCGTCTGCCTGGCCACCAGCGGCCCCGGCGCGATCCACCTGCTCAACGGCCTCTACGACGCAAAGATGGATAGCGCCCCGGTGCTCGCCATCACCGGCCAGACCTACCACGACCTGCTCGGCATGCGTTACCAGCAGGAGGTCAACCTGCTCCAATTGTTCGAGGACGTGAGCGTCTTCAATCAGCAGGTGATGGGACCGGAGCACGCGCACCCGCTGGTTGACGCCGCCTGCCGCGCGGCGTTGGGGTCCAAGGGGGTGGCGCACGTCAACTGTTGCAACGACTGGCAGGAGAAATCGGATGGGGAGCTCTCGCCGATGAACGTTCCGGGGCACACGTCGAGCGCGTGGAGGCCCCCCATCGTCGTGCCGCAAGAAGAATCGTTGAAGAGCGCCGCGGCCTTGCTCAACGCTGGGAAGAAGACCGTCCTCCTGGTCGGCCAGGGGGCGATGGGCGCTGGCGACGAGGTCGAGCAGGTCGCCGAGCGGCTGGCCGCGCCGGTCGTCAAGGCGCTGCTGGGCAAGGCGGTCCTCCCCGACGACTCGCCCTACACCACCGGCGGCCTCGGCCTGCTGGGCACGCTCCCCTCCGAGAAGGCGATGGAGGAGTGCGACTCGCTCCTGATCGTCGGCTCGAGCTTCCCATACATGAGCTACCTGCCCGAGCCCGGCCAGGCGACGGCCGTGCAGATCGACCGCGACGCCACCCGGCTTGGCCTGCGCTACCCGATCGACATCGGCCTGGCCGGCGACGCCCAGGCCACGCTCCGCGCCCTGATCCCGCTGCTCCAGCGTCGCGCCGACCGTACCTTCCTCGAGGCGGCGCAGGGACGGATGAAGGAGTGGTGGGACCTGATGCACACGCGTGAGCGGCGTGACGACATGCCCTTGAAGCCCCAGGTCATCGCGCGGCACGTCAACGACCTGCTCGCCCCCCACGCGATCGTCACGACCGACTCGGGCACGATCACGACCTGGGCGGCGCGGCACATCCTCATGAAGCGCGGGATGCAGTTCTCGTGCTCGGGCAACCTGGCGACGATGGCGCCCGGCCTGCCGTATGCCAACGCGGCGCAGATCGCCTACCCCGACCGGCAGGTCGTCGCCTTCGTCGGCGACGGCGGCTTCACGATGCTCGGCTGCGAGTTCATCACCGCCGTCAAGTATAACCTGCCGATCAAGGTCGTCGTGATCAAGAACAACACGCTGGGGCAGATCAAGTGGGAGCAGATGGTCTTCCTGGGCAACCCCGAGTACGGCGTCGAGCTCCAGCCGATCGACTTCGTCAAGTTCGCCGAGGCGTGCGGCGGTGTCGGGTTCCACTGCGAGCGGCCGGACGAGGTCCGCCCCGCGCTCGAGGCCGCGTTCGCCTCAAAGCGACCCGCCTTGGTCGAGGCCGTGGTCGACCCGTTCGAGCCGCCGCTGCCGGCGCGGGCGACTTTCAAGCAGGGCCTCCACCTCGCCGAGGCGCTGGCGCGTGGCGAGCCGCACCGCGGCAGGATCGCGGTGACGCTCTTCCGCGACAAGGTCGAGGAGCTGGTCTGACCGGATCACCGGGGACCGGGCGAGACCCGGTCCTCTTCACTCATTTCAGATTTGAAATTCCAGATTCGAGAATAAAAATAAAA
>JAFANO010000548.1 GCA_019232645.1 Planctomycetaceae bacterium
TGAGCTTCGGCTCGTTGACGCCGGTCGCGGTCCGGATCGTCGGCACCGACCTGAAGGACGTCCGGAGTCACGCGGAGAAGCTCGCCGCGAACATGAGGCGCATCCCCTACCTCCGCGACGTCCAGTTCGAGCAGCAGCTCGACTACCCCTCCGTCGAGGTCGTCATCGACCGCGAGAAGGCGGGCTTGAGCGGCGCCAAGGTCGAGGACCTGGTCCACGCCCTCGTCATGGCGACGGCGTCGACCCGCTTCACCAACCTCAATTACTGGGTCGACGTGAAGACCGGCTTCGACTACCTGGTCCAGCTCCAGATCCCGCCCCTGCGGTTGGATAAGCCGGAAGATGTCGAGACGTTGCCGCTCGAGTCAGTCAACCCCCTGGTCAACCTGATGGTCCGCGACGTGGCGTCGGTTTACAAGGGTTTGCGGCCCGGCGAGTTGGACCGCGACATGTCGCAGCGCTACGTGACCCTGGTCGCGAACGTCGAGGGCGAGGACATGGGCCGGGCCTCGCGCCAGGTCGCCCGGGCGATCGCCGCCGCCGGGGCGCCGCCCCGCGGCGTGCGGGTCGAGCCCATGGGCCAGCTCCCGCCGATGCTCGAGATGTTCAAGGCGCTCGGGATCGGGCTGGCGGTCGCCGTGTTCGTGATCTTCGTGCTCCTGACGGCCTACTTCCAGTCGCCGCGCCTGGCGCTGATCTCGATCGGCGCCGTGCCGGGGGTCATCGCGGGGATCGCGACCATCCTCTACGTCACCGACACCTCGCTCAACATCGAGTCATTCATGGGCTCGATCATGTGCCTGGGCGTCTCGGTGTCGAACTCGGTGATGCTCGTGACGTTCATGGACGAGCACTGGAAGGGGGGATCGCCCTCGACCGAGGCGGCCATCCTCGGCGCGGGCGAGCGTCTGCGGCCGATCCTGATGACGGCCTGCGCGATGACCGTGGGGATGGTGCCGATGGCGCTGGCGCTGGAGCGGGGGAGCCAGATGCAGGCGCCGCTGGGCCGAGCGGTGATCGGCGGGCTGGTGATGTCGACGTTCGCCACCTTGCTGGTGCTCCCCTCGATCTTCGCGCTCGTGATCGGCAAGAGGGAGGCCCGCTCGCCGTCGATCTACCCGGATGACCCCGAGAGCGCGCACTACGACCCGCGGGTCTTCGTCAACGAGGTGGAACCCAGCCATCACGGCGAGGCGGGCCACGACGGCGAGCCCGGTGGGCCTGATACGGAAACGCCCCGTGGCGACGACGACGTGCTCGTCTT
Organism: Planctomycetaceae bacterium; assembly: GCA_019232645.1. Classification (GTDB taxonomy): domain Bacteria; phylum Planctomycetota; class Planctomycetia; order Isosphaerales; family Isosphaeraceae; genus JAFANO01. The sequence continues at coordinate 1,265 of JAFANO010000548.1, forward strand.
CCTCAGACGAATCCTCGACGAGGCCCGATCGAAGAGGCATGACATGGTCACACATTACACGGTCGACGACCTCCGGGTCGCCCTCGGCTTCGCCAAGCCCGGGTCCGAGGAGGGGGGCACGCCCGGTGCGGGCAGGCGCGTCTCGCCTCATTCGCACTCCCACGGAAAGGGCCAGGCCGAGGACGGCGGCCGCGTGATGGGGTCCGGTCCCGACGCGCACGAGAACGTCCCCCCCCCACACGGAGACTCCTGATGCAGCACCGCTTTCCGGCACGGAGACCCCAGCCGCACCTCGCACCTGGAAAGGCTTCGGGGGCGGCTGCACGGTTGCACCGCCCCCTTGTCTGGAGGTCCAAGATGCGCCACGCCCCCTGGCCCCTGATCCCGGATCGTTCTCCCTGCGGCCGCCTGTTGGCGTTCTGCCTGCTGGCCGCCCTCGCGGCGCCGGGCTGCGGGCACGAGGAGAAGACGCACTACACGAGCGTCTCGAAGCCTCCGACCGTGCGGCTGATCCATCCGGAAGTCCGGACGATCGTCCGCATCGTCGGGCAGCCGAGCTTCATCGAGAGCTACGAGCGCACGTCGATCTACCCGAAGCTGACCGGCTATATCGAGAAGTGGAACGTGGACATCGGCGACAAGGTGAAGAAGGGCGACGTGCTCGCCAAGCTTTTCGTGCCCGAGCTGGTCGAGGATTTCGGGACGAAGAAGGCGACCGTCAAGCTCGATGAGGAGCGGGTCGACCTGGCCCGCACGATGGTGGAGGTGGCCGACGCCGACGTCAAGGCGGCCAAGGCGCGCCTCGACGAGGCCAAGGCGATCCTGGCCAAGTACCAGGCCGAGGTCGACCGCTGGGACACGGAGGTGAAGCGGCTCGAGAACGAGGTCCGCAGGGGCGTGGTCGACCCCCAGATCCTCCTCGAGTCGACCAATCAGTGGAAGGCGAGCATCGCCGCGCGGGACGCGGCACAGGCGACCATCGCGAAGGCGAAGGCGGAAGTGCTCTCCCGAGAGGCCACCCTCGCGAAGGCCAAGGTCGATGTCGCCGTCGCCCAAGCCGACCTGTCCGTGGCCATCAGCGAGGCGAAGCGGATCGAGGCGTGGGTGGGCTATATCACGCTCACCGCGCCCTACGACGGCGTGATCGTGGCCCGCAACGCCAACACCGGCGACTTCGTCGTGCCGTCCGCCGGCGACCCCACGGCGATGGCGCGTGCCCCCTACCTGGCGCCCGGGGGGACCGCCGCGCCGATCTACGTGGTCGACCGCACCGATGTGGTCCGGATCTTCGTCGACATCCCCGAGCAGGACGCCAACTACGTCCACGTCGGGACGAAGGCGACCGTGCTGGCACGGGCGTACCGCGACGATACGATCCCGGGCACGGTCACTCGCACCTCCTGGGCCCTCAAT
>JAFANO010000559.1 GCA_019232645.1 Planctomycetaceae bacterium
GCATCTCCGAGGCTGGCCGGCGGTCCTTGTGGGAGAGAGGCCCGGCGGGAACGGCCGCCGGGCCTCCGGAGGAAGGGGGCCCGCCCTATCCGAGCGTGGCGTCGATGACGGCGAGCGACCTGCGGCCCGCGACGAAGTTCACGCTCGTCAGGCCCAGCATGCTACGCAGCTTCTCGGCCGGCACGTTCTTGATCGGACCCGGACCGGCCGCACGGCCAGGCGCCGGCTGAGGGAAGGCGGTCGATCGCGCCGTGTGGAAGGTGACATTCCCCTCGACCTTCTGGAGGATCTGGTGGATGTGCCCGTTCAGCACGGTGACCGAGCCGAAGCGCGTGAGGTAGCTCAGCGCCTGCTGACCATCCTCGGTGCCCCAGCCCCATTCCGGGTAAATCGTCCAGAGGGGGACGTGGGCGTACACCACGATCGGCGTGCTGCCGGTGAGCCCCGCCAGGTCGTCCTTGAGCCAGTCCAGTTGCTCCTTGCCCAGGATCCCGAGGCCCCCGGCCTGGAGGCCGAGACTCGTGACGTTGACGAGACCTACGAAATGCACCCCCTTATGGTTGAAGCTCCGCCAGCCGGTGCCCTTGGTCCCCTGGCCGAAGCGCCTCAGGTACTGCTTCCCGTCGTCGGTGAAGACGTCGTGTTCGCCGGGGACGTAGAGGACCCGGCCCGCCTTGGCGCCCTTGAGGACCTCGGCGACGATGTCGTACTCCCCGGGCTTCGAGAGATGGGTCAGGTCGCCGGTGTGGATCAGGAGGTCCGGCGCTTGCGGCAGCGCATTGATCTTGGCGACCGTCTCCTGGAGCGTGGCGGTCACATCCTTGTTCGTCTCCTTGGAGAACCCGATGTGGCTGTCGCTGATCTGGACGAACATGAAGTCGCCCCTCCCCCTCCGGTCGGGGCCCGCGCCGAACGCGCGGGACGAGAGGACGCCGCCGCTGGCCGTCCAGACGAGCCCCGTGCCAGCCCAGGCCATGCATTTGAGGAACCCGCGACGATCCACGCCGTCGCCCTCGGGATCATGGTCATTGTGATCTGCCATCGGAATGACTCCTCTGCGGTTGGTCGGGATGCGGATCCGGATTCGGACTTGGGACCTGTCAACGCTTCTCGACGATGACCCGGCCCAACATCTTGGGGTGGACGGTGCACCGGTAGGTGTAGGTGCCCGGCTCGACGAAGACATGCGAGAATTGCTCGTCGGTATCCAGGGCCTCGGAGTCGAGGGCCTTCGGCGTGCCGGTGCTCGTCACCGTGTGCGGCATGTCGTCGTGGTTGGTCCAGGTCACCTTCGTCCCGGCCGGGACAGTCAGCGTGTCCGGGACGTATCTGAAATTGTCGATCGAAATCTGCTTCGGTTCCGCACTCGCTGGCCTGACGGCACCCTCACCCCGAGGTGCGCTCGCCGCCATGTCGCTGCCGCCGGGGATTGTCCCCTCGGCACTCCCGCCACAACCTGGAAGCATCACGACCATCGGGCCCATCACCAGGATGAGCACCAGCACCCTCCGCATCAGGCTCGCCATCACGGGTCTCCTCGTCTCGGCCGAGGCATTCAAGGATGTCTCGATTCCCTGAACTCAGTACACCGGGTTCACGACTCGAGAGGGGTTCGAGGGGGCGACGTGTCAGTCATCCCTGAGAAATGACGGGACCTCCCTGCGGACGTCGTCCAAGTCCTCGCGCAGGTCATCGATCGTCCCGACCTGGGCGTCGTCGAACTCGGGGGCGACGCGGGCGACCTGCGCCGGCCCGGGGTTACCTCCTCGGTCCAGTAGCGGCGCAAACCGACGGGGTCACGTCATGGCGTAGGCCACGGTGGTCTTCCCGTCCTTCGAGCAAGCACCGCCGAGCCTCTGACGACCCGCCGCTCGCCGGGCACGAGTCGGCTCAAGCTCCCGACGCCAACGACCTAGACCGCCCCGACCCGGAGATTATTCCCGCGGGCTTCGGGTCCTCGGGTTTCTGCCGCGAGAGAGGCGGTGGCGGAGCGACCGCGCCCTATTTCTGGAGAAGACTTGGGAGTAAAACAGCACGAGGCGCGGTCTCATTGAGTGAGGGTGTCATCGAAGAGGAGAGGTAGGATCGCCATTGCAAGGAACCGAGGAGCGCGAGCGGTTCGAACACGCCCTCTTACCGCACCTGGACGCCGCGTACAACCTGGCGCGCTGGCTGACCCACGACGACCATGATGCGGAGGACCTGGTGCAAGCGGCCTATCTGCGCGCCCTGAAATTCTTCGGCGGGTTCCACGGGGCGAACGCCCGCGCTTGGCTGCTCGCGATCGTCCGCAATGCCTGTTACACCTGGCTCGAGCAGAAGCGGGCACACGGCCCCGCGACGGCTTTTGACGAGGAAATTCACGGCGTTGAATCCGACGCCATGGACCCCGAAAAACGTCTCCTGCGCGAGGAAGACCAGCAGTCGGTCCGACGGGCGGTGGAAGAATTGCCCGTGGAGCTCCGGGAGGTGGTGGTCCTCCGCGAGCTGGAAGGTCTCTCTTACAAGGAGATCGCTGCCATCGCCGGGATTCCCCTGGGTACGGTCATGTCCCGCCTGGCCCGTGCCCGCGAGCGGCTGCAGCAACGGCTGGGCGGCTGCGGGGATTGAGGGTTGTCACTTGAACTGCCGAGAGACACAGACACTGATCCACGCCTATGTCGATGGCGAGCTGGATCTGATGAAGAGCCTGGAGATCGAACAGCACCTCCAGGAATGCCCGGCGTGCGCGCAGGCCCACGCGAGTCTTCAAGCGGTACGGGCCGCGATCAAGGATAGCTCTCTTTATTTCCAGACACCTCCGGGTCTGGCACGGCGCATTCGATCGACCGTGCGCGGGGCGAGCCATCCGGATCGCACCCCGCGCGTGCATCCCCGGCATCTGCTCGCCGTCGCGGCATCCCTGGCCTTGATCTTGGCCGCGAGTTGGGGGCTGGCTCGTGCGCTACGCGCTCGTTCTGACGATGCATTCTTGACCCGGGAGTTGGTCGCCAGCCATGTCCGCGCGCAAATGCTGCCCTCCCACCGGTTCGACGTGGCGTCTTCGGACCCGCATACGGTCAAACCGTGGTTCGAGGGGAAGCTCGATTTCTCGCCCCCGGTGAAAGACCTGGCGAGCCAGGGTTTCCCCTTGGTCGGCGGGCGCCTCGACTACCTCCAGGACCGGCCGGTCGCGGCGCTGGCTTACCGGCGCCGCAAGCATTCCATCGATCTCTTCATCTGGCCGTCGTCACCCGGCTCCGAAGCGGCGCCCACTCGGGTAACACGCAAAGGTTATCACATGTACAGATTTTCCCATTCGGGGATGACCTTCTGGGCCGTTTCCGACCTCAATGACAGCGAGCTGCAAGAGTTTGCACGCCTGATTCAGGGTTAGGGTCGGTCGGGTAGGATGATTGATATCAGTAAGTGTTGTCGGCAGGGTGCGTCGTCCGGGGCAGAGGACGCACTCTTCGCCACGAGCGGCCTCAGGTCTTGCGGGCCTCGCGGACGAGCTG
>JAFANO010000644.1 GCA_019232645.1 Planctomycetaceae bacterium
CACTTCCCCGGCCAGGCGGCGGATCCGCTCGCGCTCGGCGGCGCCCAGGAGCCGCGGCTGCGACCGGACGAAGCGGTCGAACTCCGACTCCAACTGCTGGACGGCCCGCAGCGCCCCCTCCCAGCGCCGCTCCAGGGTCCGGGCCACCAGCCGGTCCTCCGGCGCGCAGGCCTGGTCCTGGCGGGCGGCCCGGTCCGCCTCGTACCGCGCCCGCTCGAGCCGCTGCTCCCAGTGCCGGATCGCGCCCCGCCGTCGCTGCTCGACCTCGGCCGCCGCGCCGAGGCTCGCCTCCAGGGCCGCCGGCGGGAGCACCTCCAGGACCTGCTCGGCCACCCAGGCCTCGACCTCGGTCGCCGTGGCCGACTGGCACAGCGGCAGCCCGTAGTCGGACCGTAGCGTGCTGCAGACAGAGGACGGCCGCCGATCGGCGCGCCCGTAGCGCACGTCCATCCGCCTCCCACACCGCCCGCACCGGACCACCCCGGCCAGCAAGGCGCCGCCGTCCCGGACGGCGCCGGCCGCCTCGGCCCGCGAGCGATTGGCCGCCAGTCGCGCCTGGTTCGCCTCGAATTGTCAATGGACCCGAATCGTTACGAGGTTAGTGAACCCGAACTGCTCAGAAAACTTCGCGCCACGGTCGCTTTCGCGTTCACGGACGACGAACCCCGTTGCCGTCGACAGGCCGCCTGCAGCAACGTCCTGTGGGACCCGGATTCGTTCGGCTTATCAGGCCGCCTCGCTGTCTCCGGCGATCTCTTGATAGTTCGTCCCATCCCTCAACAAGTGGTAGATGATCACGAGGAGCGTATGCGCCACCGCCACCGCGGCGCGCTTCTTGCCTCGATTTCCGGCGATCCGGCGGAACTTCCGCGATAGATGCGTCCCCTTGGCCCGATAGGCGGCCCAAGCCGATTGCACCAGCGCCGACTTCAGCCAGCGGTTGCCCGGCGTCGTCCCGCCACTCCGGCGCTTTCCGGCGCTCTCGTGATTGCCGCTGGACAGGCCCGCCCATGACGACAGGTGCCCCGCCGTCGGGAAGCGGGCCATCTCTAACCCGATCTCCGCCAAGACGATCTCCGCAACACGATGGTCAATCCCGGGGATCGTCATCAGACGGCCCACCTGCTCCGCGAAAGGGTCCAACACCTCCGCGATCCGTTCATCGTACCGGCGGATCAGCCGCTCCAGATGATTCAGGTGATCCATCTGGGTGCGTAACAGGAAGCGGTGATGCTCCGTCACCGAGCCCTCCAACGCCAACTGGAGTTGCGGGATCTTCCCCCGGAGCCGACGGCGCGCCAGGTCCGCGAGCTTGACCGGATCGAACTCGCCCCGGATGATCGCCTCGATCATGTCCCGACCCGAGACGTCCAGCACATCCGAGGCGACTGAGCCGAGCTTGATGTTGGCATCCTCCAGGACCTTCTGGATCCGGTTGGCGACCGCGGTCTTTTCGGCGGTCAACTGGGTGCGCTGGCGGGTCAAGTCGCGCAGCTCCCGGGTCGGCCGGGGCGGGATGAAGCTGGGGCGCAACAGCCCGTGTTGGAGGAGTTGGGCGATCCACTCGCTGTCCTTGACATCCGTCTTGCGCCCCGGGACCTGCTTGATGTGATGAGCGTTGACCAAGACGACCGCGAACCGGGGCTCCAGCAGGTTGAAGACCGGTTTCCAGTATGTGCCGGTCGATTCCATCGCGACCGTCGTGACCCCCTGGGCGGCGAGCCAGTCGGACAAGTTCAAGAGGTCCTGGGTCATGGTGGCGAAGGTCTTGATGTTCTTGAAGACCTTGCCCGCGGGGTCGACCCTCCGGACGCAGGCGACGACGGTGCGTTTGTGGACGTCGAGTCCGGCGCAGCAGGCATGAAGCACGTCCATCGGCGAGCCTCCCCAAAGGGCCCCTCGCACGGGATGACATCGCGGGGAGGAAGACACTCTGCTCGACGTGCTCCGCGAGCATCGCAAGCGACGCCGTTGGGCGACAGGTTTGGGTACGCGCGATGCCTCCGCCAGGCTGTTACTCGGGCTCGAAGCACCAATTTCGGGACGGCGTGAGACCATGCGAGGGGCCTTGTCAGCCTACCAGGAGCCCCGCTGGATTTTCATCGGTTCGGGTGCCGACAAAGTCGGCGTGGGGGCTGTTACGAGGCCTGACCCTCCTGACCGGGTAGTTTCCTCCGGGACTACCCCTGAATCTCCGCGTTTTCCGGGACTTTTCGGCACTTCTCCGCGAGTCCTGTTGGTTCCTGTCAGTTCCAACAGGGGCAGTGACTTGGACCCCAATC
>JAFANO010000693.1 GCA_019232645.1 Planctomycetaceae bacterium
AGTTGCGGCTCCTGCCGGCCGACTGGGTGCACGTCGCCTTGATCACGCTGGTGGGTGTCGGGATCGTCTCTGCCGCGCTCACCCCCGCGGGGGCGATCCTCCGGAGCGTCCCGACCTACGGCAAGTCCGCTGTCCTCGCGTACTGGACCGTGCTCGCGTTCGCCCTGATCGGGTTCACCATGCTGCTGACGCGCGACCGGGCCGTGAAGGCCGCCGGTGCGCATGCGGCCGAACCATCCCCGCCGGCCGCCCAGGTGACTTCGGAGGAGGGAGAGGAGACGGAGGACGTGAACGCGCCGTTCACCGGGGCGGAATGGCAGCGGATCCTCGTCATCCTGATCGTCGCGATCTTCTCAATCGTCTTCTGGATGGGCTTCGAGCAGGCAGGAGGGACGTTCACCCTCTTCGCCGACCAGAAGACGGAACGGGTCCTCTTCGGCCACGACTTCCCGGCGTCGTGGTATCAGTCGGTCAATCCGCTGCTGATCTTCATCCTGGCGCCGCTGTTCTCGATCCTCTGGACGAGGCTCGACCGCACGAGGCTCGGGCTGACCTCGACGGCCAAGATGGGGGTGGGCCTGATCCTCCTGGGCCTGGGGTTCGTGATCATGGCGCAGGCCGAGCGCGCGGCCTCGACCGACGGCAAGGTCGGCCCGTCCTGGCTGGCGGCCGTCTACCTGCTGAATACCCTGGGAGAGCTCTGCCTATCGCCGATCGGCCTGTCGCTGGTCAACAAACTCGCACCGGCGCGGGTGGCCTCGCTCATGATGGCGATCTGGTTCCTTTCCACAGCCATCGCCAACTACCTCGCCGGCAAGCTGGAATCGCTCGTCGAGGGCCGGTTCGACTTCTGGGGTTTCCTGATCTTAACCTCGATCGTGCCGGGCGTGATCCTGCTGGCCCTGACGCCGGTGCTCAAGAAGATGGGGCATGGGCGGCTCTGAAGACCCGAGCGGGATGGCAGGCGACGGGGGCGAGGGGGGATCCGGGCCGCTCGCCCGCCCTCCGGACTTCCATCATCCGCGATTTCCGATGCGTCGGCGGGCACGGGCTCATCCCGAGAAGGGGACTTTCGCGATGCGCATCCTCTGGGGCTTGCTGCTGGTGATCACCCTGGCCGCCCCGCTGCTGGCGGCGGGCCGAGCGATGACGATCGACGACTTGCTCGCGGTCAAGGGGGTCTCCGACCCGCAGGTCTCGCCCGACGGGCGGTGGGTCGTCTACGTCGTCTCCGAGCTCGACCGGGCGACGGACAAGACGAACAGCGACCTCTGGCTGGTCCCGCTGGCCGGGGGCGAGCCCAGACGCCTGACCACGGCGACGGGTGCCGACAACCACCCGCGCTGGAGCCCCGACGGCAAGACGATCGCCTTCACCTCGAACCGGGGCGGCTCGACGCAGGTCTGGCTCCTGCCCTTCGACGTCGGCGAGGCCCGGCAGTTGACCCGGCTGCCGATCGACGTCTCCGGGCCGATCTGGTCGCCCAAGGGGGACCGGATCGCGTTCGTCGCCGAGGTCTACCCCGCCAAGAGCCCCGAGGAGACCGCCGCCAAGGACAAGGAGAAGGAGGCCTCCAAGAGCAAGGCGCGGGTCTTCGACCGCCTGATGATCCGCCACTGGGACGCCTGGGACGAGGGCAAGCGGAAGCACCTGTTCGTCGCCGACGTCTCGACCGGCGAGGCGAAGGACCTGACCCCCAAGCTGGAGGTGAATACCCCCCCTGCCCCGTTCGGCGGCTCGAGCGACTACGCCTTCGCGCCCGACGGCGCGGAGCTGGCTTTCACCGCCGAGCCAATCGAGGACCCGGCCTGGTCGACCAATACCGACATCTGGACCGCCCCTGTCGGGGGGGGCGAGCCCAAGAACCTGACCGTTGAGAACAAGGGGGCCGACGCCCAGCCCGCCTATTCACCCGACGGGACGAGGATCGCCTACGTCAGCCAGGCCCGCGCCGGGTTCGAGTCGGACCTCTGGGTCTTGAAGGTCCGCGACCGCGAGACCGGGACGACGATCGACGTCAGCTCGCACCTCGACCGCCCCGTGCAGTCGTTCGTCTGGAAGGACGCGAACGCGTTGCGGGCGGTGATCGACAGCAAGGGGACCGAGCCGATCGTCACGTTGGGCGTGCCCCGCGAGGGGCACGACGCGACGGCCAGGCAGGTCGTCGGCGGGGGCGTCAATACGTCGGTCCAGGTCGCGCCCGGCGGCCAATCGATGGTCTTCGTCCGGGGCAGCGCGCGGCGGCCCTGCGAGGTCTTCCGCTGGCACGAGGGGGACGCGAAGCCGACCCCGCTGACCCGGCACAACGCCCCCCTGCTCGACGCCCTCGACCTGAACGAGGCCGAGGGCTTCACCTTCGAAGGAGCCGATCGCCAACCAGTCGCGGGTTGGCTGATCCGGCCTCCGGGGTTCGAGTCGGGGAAGAAATACCCGGTCGTCTTCCTGATCCACGGCGGTCCGCAGGGGGCCTGGCATGACGAGTGGCATAACCGCTGGAATTATCAGATGTTCGCGGCCCCCGGCTATGCCGTGGTCGCGATCAACCCGCGGGGCTCGACCGGCTACGGCCAGGAGTTCACCGACCAGATCAGCCGGGACTGGACCGGGCGGGTCTACGAGGACCTGATGAAGGGGCTCGATCATGTCTTGGAGACTTACCCCTTCCTCGACGGGTCGCGGGTGGCGGCGGCGGGGGGCTCTTACGGCGGCTTCATGGTCAACTGGATCGCCGGCCACACCGACCGCTTCGCCGCGCTGATCAGCCACGCCGGGGTCTTCGACCTGACCAGCAAGTACGGCACGACCGAGGAGCTCTGGTTCCCCGAGTGGGAGTTCGGCGGCCCGCCCTGGGAGCGTCCCGAGCACTACCGCGAGCGGTCGCCGAGCCAGTTCGTCCTCAACTTCAAGACGCCGACGCTGGTCATCCACGGGGCGCTCGACTTCCGGGTCCCCGACGCGCAGGGGCTGGGCATGTTCACCGCGCTCCAGCGACGGGGCGTCCCGAGCCGTTACCTCTTCTTCCCCGACGAGGGCCACTGGATCGTCAAGCCCGCCAACCGCGTCGTCTGGTGGCGCGAGGTCCAGGACTGGCTGGCGCGATACCTGAAACCCGCCGAGCACCGATGACCCGCCCCTCGGCGCCCACCTTCCGGCTCGGGACCATCCTCCGCCGTCGGTGCCCGAGATGCGGCGAGGGGTCGATCTTCCACGCCCCGCTGGCGATGAACGAGGAGTGCCCCGTCTGTCACCTCCACTACGGGCGGGGCGAGCCGGGCTATTTCACCGGCGCGATGTACTTCAGCTATGCCCTGGCGATCCCCCTGATCGCGCTGCTGACCCTGATCGAGAACCTCTTCCTGCCCGGCTGGAGCCTGCTCCGGCTGGTGGGCCTGGCGACGGCGATCTGCGTCCCCCTGATTCCCTGGATCTGGCAATATTCGCGAGTGATCTGGATCCATTTCGACCAATATTTCGACCCGGAATAATAATAACACATGCACTTTTAATTCTGATTTTTTAATTTCAAATTTGTGATCTCAAATTTGAAATCCGGGAGGGGTGCACGCAATCTCCGGGATGCAGAGGAGTTGCCTTGCGGATGGCCCGCGTGCCGCCGGATGACCCCGGGCGATCCCGAGCCGATCCGCTCCGCTCAGGGCGACTGCGGGAAGATCGCGCGGAACGAGCGTCTCTGTCGGGTCAGCTCCATGAGCGTCTTGTGGCTCCCGTCTCGCGCGGACCCGACGGCGTCTTCCGGAGGGGTGCGCTGACGGTAGGAGCCGTCGGGCAGCATGTCCCAGGCGAGGCGATGGTCCTGGAGGTTGACGCTGAGGATCTCCCAGAGGCGTTCCTTCAACGGCCGGGGCTCGATCGGGGCGATGGCCTCGACGCGCTCCGAGAGGTTGCGGTACATCCAGTCGGCCGAGCCGATGAAGTAATCACCGTCGAGCGGGTTGGGCTCGCCGTTGGCGAAGTAATAGATCCGCGAGTGTTCCAGGAACCGGCCGATGATGGACGTGATCCGGACGTTCTCCGTGAGGTCCTTGACGCCGGGTCGGAGGCAGGAGAATCCCCGGATGATCAAGTCGACCTCGATCCCCGCCCGGGAGGCCTCGCAGATCGCCTCGCACATCGTCGGGTCTTCGAGCTGATTCATCTTGGCGATGATCCGCGCCGGGCGGCCCTCCCGGGCGTGCGCGATCTCGCGCCGGATCAGCGCCAGGAACCGACGGCGCATGTTGATCGGGGCGGCCAAGAGCTTCTGGAAGTCGTCCTTCCGCGATTGGCCCGTCAGGTAATGGAACAGGTGGACGACGTCGGTGGTCAGGACCGGGTCGCAGGTGAACAGGCCCAGGTCGGTGTAGAGCCGGGCCGTCTTGATGTGGTAGTTGCCCGTCCCGATGTGGGCGTAGCAGCGCAGGCCGTCGGACTCCCGGCGCACGACGAGGGCGAGCTTGCTGTGGGTCTTCAGGCCCACGACCCCGTAGACGACGTGCGCGCCGATGCGCTCGAGCTGCTTCGCCCAGTAGAGGTTGCGCGCCTCGTCGAAGCGTGCCATGATCTCGATGACGCAGGCGACCTGCTTGCCGTTCTCGGCGGCGCGGATCAGTGAGCGCACGAAGGGCGTGTCGTCGCCGACCCGATAGACCGTCATCTTGATCGCGAGGACGCAGGGGTCTTCGGCCGCCGACCGGATGAACCGCTCGACGCTCGCTTCGAAGCTCTCGTACGGGTGATGGACCAGGAAGTCGCCCGAGCGGATCAACGCGAAGAGGTCGGCGTCCTCGTCGGCGAGGGCCGCCGGGACCACGGGCGTCCAGGGCTCATCCCGCAACTCCGGGATCGGCAGCGACGCGATCGCCATGAGGCCGGTGTAATCCAGCTCTCCCGACAGCTCGTACACGTCCGTCTCGCCCAGCTCGAACTTCTGCATCAGGAGGTCGCGGATCCAGGGGTTGGGATTAGGCCCGAGCTCGAGCCGCACGACCGCCTCGAATTTCCGCTGGCGGAGTTCCTCCTCGACCACCTCGCGGAGGTCGTCCATGTCGTCGTCGGCCAGGTCGACCTCGGCGTCGCGCGTGATGCGAAAGGCCGTCGCCTCGACGATCTCCAGCCCGGGGAACAGCTCGTGCAAGTTGTTCAGGATCATGTCGCGCAGGCGGACGAAGCAAGAACCCGGGTTGTCCCCGTCCGGCTCCAGCGCGATCCATTGCGCCAGAGCGTTCGGGACTTTCACGCGGGCGAACAGCGTCTCTTCGGAGTCGGGCCGGCGGAGGAGCACGCCGAATGAGGTCGAGAGGTTCGACAGGTAGGGGAACGGGTGGCCGGGGTCCATGGCGAGGGGTGTCAGCATCGGGAACACGTTGGCCATGAAGAACCGGTTGGCCGCCTGCCTCTGCGCCTCGGTCAGTTGATCCCAGGACAGGAGGTGGATCCGATGATCCGCCAGGGCCGGCCGCAATACGTGATTGAAGCACTCGGCCTGCTGCTCGAGCATCTCCAGGACCCGGCGGCGGATCTCGGCGCGCTTCCCGCCCGAGATCTCGTGATTGCCAGTACGCGCCGACTTGCCGGCGCCCGCCTGACGCCGCAGGAGGTCGATACGCTTCATGAAGAACTCGTCGAGGTTCGACGTGAAGATCGCCAGGAATTTCAGGCGCTCGAGCAAAGGTGTCCGCGGGTCCATCGCCTCGTGGAGCACGCGACGGTTGAACTCGAGCCAGCCGAAATCCCGATCCATGAACGCCGCCGTCCAGGAAGGTGCGTCCCCGATCCTCGGCAACGGTTGAACCTGTGTCATGGGATCTCGCCCTCCGATCGAGTGGCCTGCTCGTCTACGTGCCGCCGCGTCGGCCGGCGCACCTCGGACGACCCAGTCGGATCGCTCCGGACCATCTGGACCGGCGTCTTCGCGGACATGTCCCCGATCTTTCGTGAATTATGGTGAGGGGGGCGAGATCGGTGCAATCACGAACTCAGGAACGTAGGATCCGCGGTGTGATTGCGCCCTCGTGAGGAGAGAGAGGGTCTCTTGTGCCGTCGGCATTCATCCAGATCAATGGAGAGATCATCCGTCACCTCACGACCCTCCCGTACCCGCGCCCTCGGGCCGCCCCGCCTGGTGGAGCGATCCAAGCCGACGGACGGGCGGCCAGATCAGCGCCACGGCGAGGACCACCAGGATCGTGCCGATCCCGCCGGCGACGACCGACACGACCGGCCCGACGAGCTGGGCGGTCAGCCCCGACTCGAAGCCGCCCAGTTCGTTCGAGGAGCCGATGAAGATGGCGTTGACTGCCGAGACGCGGCCGCGCATCGAGTCGGGGGTGAGCAACTGGACGAGCGTGGCCCGGACCACGACGCTGATGTTGTCCAGGGCGCCGGTCAGCAGCAGCATGGCGAACGACAGCCGCGCGTCGCGCGACAGGCCGAAGACGATCGTCGCGGCGCCGAAGCCGGCCACCGCCCAGAGCAGCGTCGGCCCGGCGTGGCGGAGCGGTGGCCGATGCGCCAGCGTCATCGCCATCAGGGACGCCCCGATCGAGGGGGCGGCGCGGAGCCAGCCCAGCCCGACCGGGCCGACCCGCAAGATGTCCTCGGCGAAGATCGGCAGCAGCGCCGTCGCGCCCCCCAGGAGCACGGCGAACAGGTCGAGCGTGATCGTCGCCAGGATCAGCTCGGTCCGCCAGACGAAGGAGATCCCCGCCAGCAGCGCGCCGAGCGTCACCGGCTCGGACGCTCGGGGTGTCGGGGCTACCCGGATCGGCAGGATCAGGACGATGATGAGGGCCGAGCCGATCGCGTCGAGCAGGTAGGCCCACATCGCGCCGCCAGTCCGGGCGATCACCAGCCCCCCCAGCGCCGGTCCGACCATCGCGGCGACCTGCCAGCCGCCGCTGTTCCAGGTCACGGCGCCGGCCAGCAGCTCGACCGGCACCAGTTGTGGCAGCAGCGCCCATCGCGCCGGCATGAGGACGGCATGGGCGGTCCCGGTCAGCAGCAGGCAGCCGTAGACGAGCGGCACCGGACCCCGGGCCGCCGACAGCGCCGCCAGGCCCAGCGATGCCAGCGCCCTTAACCCCTGCGCGGCCAGCAGTTGCCGCTTGCTGCCGTGGCGGTCGGCGGCGTGACCCGCCGGCAACGCCAGGAGCAAGACCGGCACGAACTGGACCAGGCCGACCAGCCCCAGGGCCCACGCAGAGCGGGTGCGCCGGTAGAGCTCCCAGCCGACGGCGACCCCCTGCATTTGCTTGCCGATGGTGAAGACCATCATGGCCAGCAGGAACCGGCGGTAATCGCCCAGCCGGAGCGCGGCGTAGGGGTCGTGGCCGAAGGCCTCGGACCGGGACGGGCCATGCCAGATATCCAGGTCGGTCCGCGAGCCAGATCTCTCCGGGTCGAGTCGAGCCATCGGTCGGGGATCCCTGGGGACTCGAGAAAGCGTTGATCGGGGAGGACCCTCGAGCCGATCCCTCATGCAGGACACGGCTCCTCAGGAGGATGACCTTCCCCAGGCAATTTGTGAAACGCTGAAATGATTTCGACGAGCATCGCGTCTTAATTTGTTTAAACAATCATGAAACGATATTCTCTCCATATCGAGCACCTCGAGACGCGATCCTTGCTGGCAAGCGGCGTCTCGGGCGCTGTGCCGCCGCCGTCCCTGACGCTCCAGATCACCCCGTCCTCCGACCCCGCGCACGACGGCGTGGTCTTCCAGAACCGGTTGAGTGTCAGCGGCGAGACCACCCCCAGGGCGATCGTCCAGCTCGCCCCCTCGTCCGACCGCCGATTCTCGCTCCGGACGAGGGCCGACGCGGCCGGCCATTTCCAGTTCACCCTCAAGGTCCCGGATGGCCAGACGACGATCACGGCCCGCGCAATCGTCCCCACCGGCCAGCAAGCGACGGCCAGCCTGAACGTCACGTGCGGCAACTCGGTCATCAACTGGAACGCCGCGGCGCTGCAGGCGATCCGGGTCGACAATACGCCCCCTCCCCAGGCGGCTCGCAACCTGGCGATGGTCCAGGCGGCGGTCTTCGACGCCGTGAATGCGATCGTCCCAACGGCCGAGGAATACCATGCCACGCTGACGGCCCGCTCGGGGTCCTCGATCGACGCGGCGGTCGCCCAGGCGGCGCACGACGTCCTGATGTCCCTCTATCCCAGGCAGGCCTCCACCTTCGACGCCGAGCTGGCGGCCTCGCTGGCCAGGCCGATCCCCGGCCCATCCCTGAAACAAGGGATCGCGGTGGGCCGTTCGGCTGCCCAGCAGATCCTCGCCTGGCGCAGCAATGATGGTGCCAACGCGAACAGACCGTACACCCCGGGGACGGCTCCAGGTCAATGGCGACCGACGCCCCCCGGCTTTCTGCCGGCCCTCGACCCGCAATGGCCCGACGTGACCCCGTTCGCGATGATCACCGGATCGCAGTTCCGTCCCGGCCCCCCCCCGGCGTTGGGCAGCCCCGATTACAACGCGGCGGTCAGCCAGGTCGAGAGCCTCGGCGGCGTCGACAGCACGACCCGCACGCCCGACCAGACGCAGATCGCCCTGTTCTGGTCCGATGGCGCGGGCACCGACACACCCCCCGGCCACTGGAACGCCATCGCCGAGCAGGTGGCGATGCAGGAGAAAGACTCGGTGGCGCGGGATGCCCGCCTCTTCGCCCAGCTCGACATCGCCTTGGCCGACGCGGGCATCGCCGCTTGGGATGCCAAGTATGCATACAACTTCTGGCGGCCGATCACGGTCATCCAGCAGACCGACCCGACCTGGAAACCTCTGATCACCACGCCGAACTTCCCCTCGTACGTCTCGGGCCACAGCACGTTCAGCGGCGCGGCGGAGGTGGTCTTGAGCTCCTTCTTCGGTCCGAACGTCACCTTCTCGGCCACCTCGGACGGGCTGCCCGGCGTGACCCGCACGTTCACC
>JAFANO010000022.1 GCA_019232645.1 Planctomycetaceae bacterium
GAAACGCACGGCATTCGCGGGCACGCGCCTCGGCGACGTCGTGGGATCTCCGCGAGGCGGCCGGGAGTCCACCAACCGCGGCCCGGACGAGCTGGGCACTGTCGAACGCTACGGATGCCGAGCGGGAAAAGTTCGGAGGAATCGAGCGATTTTCGTCGGGCTCTGCCTGATCCATCCTTGGAAGAGATGAGGATGCGGGCCCCGGGACACAGGGTGTCCGGGGCCGCGACCCGCAGAGCCGTCATCGTAAAGCAACCGCCGGTTCCTTGGCAAGAAGCCGACGCCAGTTTTCGCCGGGCGTCGTGGCCCGTCGCCTCGCGTGCCGGTCGGGCTGGGGGCCATCGCTCAAGGCGTCAGCCCCGTGCTCCCCGAGGGGACCGGTGGCGCCCCGACGTTCCCCGTGAAGGTGGGGATCTGGACGCGAGGACCGGCTGCGCTCGACTCATCGTAGGGGAAGGGCGGCATGACGGCCGAGCCGATCGGCGCGTAGCCCGCCGGGTGGGCACCGCCGCAACCCGCGTAAGAGATGTAGCGCTGGCCTCGCGAGATGTAGGCGTTGTAATAGGTCGGGAAGAACAAGGTGTCGGGCGGGACCATAAAGTTGCGGGGGTAGAAGTACTCGGAGGTCCGATCGGACCACAACGGCAGGTAAATGCCGTTGTCCCAGTAGCCATATCCGTCGGGGTTGCCGTTGGGGAATCCCCAGCCGTAACCGGGGCCGGGGGGCATGATCCAGCCATTCCCGCCCCCGAAATGCCCGCCGATGCCGCCGAGCGTCCCCCAGACCAGCGTCATCGAGACGAATGTCGCCACCATCAGACCCCTCCCTGTCGGACCGAGCACACAGCGAACCCGGCGCGAGCTCCGCCTCCGCGCCTTCCCTGAGTCCATAGGGAACTCTACACGCGCCTCCGCCCCGGCGCCGGCTTTCGCGGCCGGATTCCCTTCCCGACGACCCGCAAACCGGATACGATCCCTAGGATAAGGCGGCGACGCCGGGACGCCCGTCCCCCGCCCCGCGTCGCCCCGGCGCGGTGGAGCCAGCATGATCGTCCTGATCGACAACTACGACTCGTTCACCTACAACCTGGTCCAGCGCCTCGGAGAGATCGACCCCGGCCTCGACCTATTCGTGGCGCGGAACGACCAGATCAGCCTCGACGAGATCGAGGCGCAGCGGCCGACCCACCTGATCATCTCGCCCGGCCCGTGCACCCCGCTGGAGGCGGGGATCTCGAACGCCGTGATCGAGCGGTTTGCGCCCCGGATCCCGCTGCTGGGGGTCTGCCTGGGCCACCAGTGCATCGGCCACACCTTCGGCGCCAAGGTCGTCCGCGCCGATCGGATCATGCACGGCAAGACCTCGATGATCCATCACGACGGCCTGGGCATCTACCGGGGCGTTCCGAACCCCTTCGAGGCGACCCGCTACCACAGCCTGATCATCCAGCCCGGCACCCTCCCGGACGAGCTCGAGGTCGTCGCCCGGACCGACCAGGGCGAGATCATGGGCGTCCGCCACAAGTCGTACCCCCTCGAAGGCGTCCAGTATCATCCCGAGAGCTTCCTCACCCTCGCCGGCATTCAGCTCCTCAGGAACTTCATCGGGCGCTGAGACCTGTCGTTGAGTTGGATCGCGGGCCGATGGCTTCGGCCCAAGAATCGCTGGGAAATTCAACAGGCTTGTTCGGGTCCCTTGATGGACTCCGCAGCCGGGATCAGCCCTCCATGCTCACGGTCGAAGCGGCGCAACGCGCGGTGATGGGACGGGTCGGCCCGCTGCCGTTGCGGTCGCGGCCGCTCGGCGAGGCGTCAGGGTGCGTGCTGGGCGAAGAGGTGTTGGCCGACCTCGACCAGCCCCCCTTCGACAAGTCCCAGGTCGACGGGTTCGCGGTCCGCGCCGCCGACCTGCGGGGGGATGACCGCTGGCTGATGCTCGGCGAGGAGATCGCCGCCGGCCGGCCGCCGACCCGGCCGCTCGGCCCGCGCGAGGCGGCGGCGATCATGACGGGCGCCCCCCTGCCCCCGGGCGCCGACGCCGTGGTGATGATCGAGAAGACCCAACGCGTCGAGGGCCGCGTGCTGGTCGCGGCCGAGGGCGTCCGGCCCGGGCAGAACTATCTCGCCCGGGGCCGCGAGATCCGGGCCGGTGAGGCCGTCCTGCGGCCGGGCGGGCGGCTCAACGCCGCCGCGATCGGCCTGCTGGCCTCGGTCGGCCGGACCGAGGTCGTCGTCGTCCCCCGGCCCAGGGTCGTCGTGGTCCCGACGGGCGACGAGCTGGTCGAGCCCGACCGTGTCCCCGGCCCCGGCCAGATCCGCAACTCCAACGCCGCGATGCTCCGGGCGCTGGTCCTGGGCGGCGGTGCCGACGCCGAGGCCCTGCCGATCGCCCCCGACGAGCCGGGGCCCCTGGCCGAGGTGCTCGGGCGCGGGCTGGCCGCCGACGTGCTCCTGATCACCGGCGGCGTCTCCGCCGGCACGCGCGACCTCGTCCCCGGGACGCTCGAACGCCTCGGCGTCGCACCCGTCTTCCACAAGGTTCGCCTCAGGCCCGGCAAGCCCCTCTGGTTCGGCGTCGGTCCGCCGCGGAGCGAGGCCCCCGGTGCTCTCGTCTTCGGCCTGCCCGGCAACCCGGTCAGCGGCATCGTGGGCTTCCTCCTCTTCGTCCGGCCCGCCCTCGACGCCCTCGCCGCGAGGACGGGCGGCGGGCCCCCGATCACCGCGCATCGCCTGCTCCGGCCCTGCTCCCACGTCGGCGACCGCCCGACCTATCACCCCGCGCGCCTGGTCGAGGCCGGCGACGGCCCGGCCCTCGAGCCGCTCGACTGGGCCGGCTCGTCCGACCTCCGGACCGTCGCCGGGGCCGACGGCTTCGCCATCCTCCCGGAAGGCGAGCACACCTTCGAACCGGGAGAAATTGTCAACTTCCTGCCCCTCGGGTAGGATCGTAAGAATGGGAGACGGGGGTGCGACGAAGGATTCAGAACGCCGGTACGATAGGGTGCGAGGTCGTTCCGGAGGTTTGGCGGACGCCTTGTGTCCCCGCTGCGGGTCCCCTCTTCCGTATGATCTACTGAAGGACGCCCCATGTTGTCCCCGACGCTGGCGGAGGACCGGCCAAGGGCCGCGGATCCCGAGCCCAAGGCGGTGCGCGGCACGTCCGGCTTGCCCTCGGCGGTTTCGGGGCTGGCCTCGGCGGTGCTGCTCTGGGTCGCGTTCCCGCCGATCGGGTGGAGCTGGCTGGCGTGGGTGGCGCTGGCGCCGCTGTTCCTGCAGATCGTGAGCGTTCGGTCGCGGGCCTCGCTCTATTTCGGGGCGTGGGCCGGCGGGATGGCCTTCTGGCTGCTCTCGATCCACTGGGTCCGGCTGACGGACGAGACCGCCTGGCTGGCCTGGATGGTGATGGCGCTGGCGCTGTCGGTCTGGTGGCCGGGATTCCTGGCGCTGGCGAGGCTGGCCGTGCTCCGGCTCCGGCTGCCGGTGATGATCGCGGCGCCGGTGCTGTGGGTCGGCCTGGAGTTCATCCGCGCGTACGTCCTGACCGGCTTCCCTTGGTATTACCTGGCGCACAGCCAGCACCGCGTGCTCCCCCTGATCCAGATCGCCGACTTCGCCGGGGCGCTGGGGCTGAGCTTCCTGATCGCGCTCGTCAACGCCTGGTGGGTCGACCTCCTGACGCTTCCCCTGCTCCGTCCGACGGATCGGGGCCCGCGTTTGACCCGTGCCCAAGTCATCCGCCTGACCGCATTGGTCGTGCTCCTGGGGGCGACGATCGGCTACGGCACGTATCGGCTCGCCTCGGCGCGGTTCCGCCCGGGCCCGAGGCTGGCGCTGCTCCAGTCGAACATCATCCAGCGGTACAAGATGTCGGCCGGTCCGGAGGAGCTGATCGCGATCTACCGCCGCCTGATCAACCGCGCCTTGCGGAGCCCCGGGCGCCCCGACCTGATCGTCTGGCCCGAGACATCTTACCCCTACGGCTACGTCGAGATCGACCCGGGCCTCGCCCCCGCCGAGTTCGCGCGCCAGGTCACCAGGCTCGCCGGCAAGAGGACGATGGAGGACTGGCGCGCCTGGAAGGTCGCCGTCGCGCGCCAGTTGCACTCGTGGACTGATGAGATCGGGGTGCCGATGCTCGTCGGGGCGGTGACCTACGACTTCCGCCGCGACGGGCCCTCGAAGTTCAACTCGGCGATCCTGTTCACCCCGGGGGCCGAGGCGATCCAGAGCTATCACAAGGTCCACCTCGTCCCATTCGGCGAGTATGTCCCGCTGGTCGAGTCACTCCCCTGGTTGACCGTGCTGACGCCCTATCGCGGGACGCAAGTCCCCAACCTGACTTTCGGCCGTGCGGCGTCGTGGTTCCAGCTCGGGCCGTACCGCCTGGCCGCTGCCATCTGCTTCGAGGACACGGTGCCCCAGGCCGTCCGCCGCCTTTTCCGAGGCGATGGGGGGAACCGGCAGCCCGACCTCGTGCTCAACCTGTCCAACGACGGCTGGTTCCACGGCTCTTCCGAGCACGACATGCACCTGGCCACCAGCGTCTTCCGCGCCGTCGAGAACCGGGTCCCGCTCGCCCGTGCCGTCAATACAGGGATCTCGGCGCTGATTGACGGCAACGGCCGCATCCTCGACGCCCTGCCCAAGCTCACGGAAGGGGTCCTGTCCAAGACCGTCCAGCTCGACGACCGGACCAGCCTCTACTCCGCCTGGGGCGACTGGCTCGGCCTGTCCTGCCTGGCGGTGAGCATCGGCCTGCTCCCCCTGGCCCTGGCCCGGGACCTCCTGGCCAGGCTCCGGTCATGAGAGCGAACGATCGACGGATTCGTCTTTTTCGGAGGATGGGCACCTCCCACCGGGCTTGTCCGACTCGGTGCACGGTGGCGTGCGTTTCCTACAGCGGTTTACCCATGAGTTGCGCACAGGCCGGCGTGCCGGAACCAGCCGAGGATGTCCTCGGGGGTCACTTGCCTCAGCGCCTCGCCCAAGGCATCGTCGAGCGCATCCTTCGCCCTCGCCCCAGCCCGGCGGAGCCACTGCTTGACCTTCGACCACATCTCCTCGATCGGCGTGGAGTCCGGACTCGCCTTCCCGTAGCAGGCGGACCAAAAATAACGCTAGGGCTCACCATCCCGAAAAGGTTCGGTTTCGGGAGCCCTCTCGGAAACAGCCTGAATCCAGCCTAAAAGCCCCGAAAACCGTCCCGTTACCCGTCCTGATATCAAGGTCTCCAAACTTCGCTGAAGCCTCGAGTTCCGGGACGACAGGTCGCCCTCGATGCTGCGGACACAACCTGAGCAGAATCCGCTGGTTCTGGGCCTGAGCGAGGTGATCTTGGTGGCTTAACGTTGTTTTTGGTCCACATGCTACGGGAAGGCCAAGTCCGGCGGGTGTGGTCGAACGTCGGGGCGTTGATCCTCTCCCTGTGGATTCACACGCTGATCGAGTTGTGACGTGGAGCCGCCCGGTGGAGGAGTTGAGCGACCGGTCGAACACGCTCTTCAATCTCGCCCAGCAGTACCTGGGCGACGGCAATCGCTGGCACGAGATCACGCACCGGGATGGTTCCCCGCTCACCGAAGCCCAGGCCGCTGACCTGCAAGTGGGCCAGGAGGTCTGCATCCCTGTCGACAAGCATTGCAGTGAAGCCCACCCCCGATGATCATACGGGCGGTGATCCCCAGTGTCCGGGACACGCGGGTGCCGAGGAGGGCAGCGGCCGGTCCTCATCCGCAGGCGCGCGAGCCGATGATCGGGTGCCTCGTCGGCGAGTCAGGCGCAAGTCCGAGGGAGGAGCCCCATGATCATCGCCCTGGTCGGCAGGCGCATCGACCCGTCGGGCGCCGAGCCCGCACGCTTCCCCCCGGAGAACGTCGGCCGGGTCCGCGACCGACTCCGCCGTCTCTTCCGGACGACCGGGGCGACGGCCCTAGTCGGCTCGGGCGCCTGCGGGGCCGACTTGCTGGCCATGGACGTCGCCGGCGAGCTCGGCCTCCGCCGCCGGATGGTCCTCCCGTTCGCGCCCGGACGCTTCCGCGCCACCTCGGTTGACGACCGGCTGGGCGACTGGGGGCCGACCTTCGACCGCCTCGCCGCCGGGCTCGACGCCGCAGGCGACCTGGTGGTCCTCGGGTGCGAGGGAGAGCCCGAGGACGCCTATGCCGCCGTCAACGCGGCGATCCTCGACGAGGCCCAGCGGCTGGCGCGGGCGGGCTCCGGCGACGACCGCAAATCCTGCGGTGGGGTGCTCGCGGTCGTCGCCTGGGACGGCCATCCCCGCGGCCCCGACGACCTTACGGCCGCCTTCGCCCGCGAGGCCCGCGGGCGCGGGCTGGCCCTCGCCCAGGTCTCCACCTTGGATCACGACCCCGCCCACGGGGTGGATCCCGACACCGGCACCTCCTTGAAGCAGCCCCGTGCCTTCAGCTGAGAGCCCAGGACCTTCCCATGCCCACACCTCAGATCGCGAACTCCTGGGATCGGAGATCGGGCCGCTCGTCGCGGCCCTCGGCCTCGATGGGGTCGAGGAGGGCTACCTCACCGGTCCGCTGGTTGGACAGGTGCTCCGGATGGAACACCGCTCCGCCCGGGCCCAGTCCCGGTACTCCGCCCTGCGCCTGACCGCGATCCTGGGCGGCGTGGCCATCCCCGTCCTGGTCACTTGGCCGGGCCCGATGGCGACCGCCGCGGCCGCACGCGGGATGGCGGCCATCTTGGGCGTGACCGTGGCCGCCGCTTCCGCCGTCGAGGGGCTCTTCCGCTTCGGCGAGCGCTGGCGGCACTACCGCCGCACCGTCGAGGCCCTCAAGGCCGAGTTCTGGCTCCCGGCCCAGCTCGCCGGACCCTATCGTGGGTCCTCCGACCGCCGCCACGCCTTCCCGGCCTTCGTGGAGCGGGTCGAGCACCTCCCCCGGGAGGACGTGGAGGCCTAGTTCGTCGCGGTCCGGCCAAGGGACGACACCGGGGCCGAGTCGTCGTCGCGCCCCGCCCCCGGAGGGGCCGATCGTCCGCCGGCTG
>JAFANO010000099.1 GCA_019232645.1 Planctomycetaceae bacterium
GCCGGATCGAGTAAACTCGGGTACATCTGGAGCAGAGACGCCAGATCGCGACCGCGGCGAGTGCGGTACGACGGCAGGTGCCGATCCGCGGAGGGTCGCCAGGAGCCCGACGATGGCCAGCCCATCCCGAATCCGCAAGTCGATGACCCTGGAGGAGTTCCTCAAGCTTCCCGACGAGAAGCCCTCCCTGGAGCACATTGACGGTCGGGTCGAGGCCAAGGTGTCGCCCCAAAAAAAGCAGAGCAGGCTCCGGGTCGGTCTCAGCGATTTCCTGGACCGATTCGCCAAACCGGAGGGCCTGGGCCTGACCTTCGTCGAACTCCGCTGCACGTTCGCCGGCCGGTCCATCGTACCTGATGTCGTCTTCCTCCTCAGCGAGCATATCGGGTGTGATGAAGAAGGCGAACTCGTCAATGAAACGCTCATCCCTCCCGACATCCACATTGAGATCATCTCGCCCGGGCAAGCTGCGGAGAGGGCGCAGGAGAGGCTAGCTCATTCCACGTCCCACGGCTGTTCGCTCGGCTGGTTGATCCATCCCGAGAAGAAATGGATCGACGTCTACCAGCCAGGCCGCCCTCCCGAGCGCCTTTCCGCCGACGGCGTGCTCGAAGGCGAGCCGGTCTTGCCGGGTTTCCGCCTCCCGGTCGCCGAGGTCTTCGGCTGGCTCAAGCCCTGGGGGCCCGGCCCCATCGCACCCCCTGATCCGGGAGCCGACCCCGCATGAGCCAGGCCGCCACGACGAGTCTCGACGGTTCGCCGAAGCTCCGGCTCTCCTTCGAGGCGGGGACCCTGCTCGTCGAGGGGCTGCCCGAGGGGGATGCGCAGGGGCTGCCGGGGATCCAGTTCGACTTCCGGACGCGGCAGTTCCGCGCCGAGGCGATCTGGTACCGCACGGTCGTCGAGCACCTCCGGCAGCACCGGATCCCCTACACCGACGACGCCCGCGGCTACGACCCCGTCCCCTGGTCGATCCGGATCGACAAGGAGCCGTTCCCGCACCAGGCCGAGGGGCTCAAGTCGTGGTGGGAGTCGGGGGGCCGGGGGGTCGTCGTCCTGCCGACCGGGACGGGCAAGACGCACCTGGCCAACCTCGCCATCGAGAAAGCCCGGCGGCCGACGCTGATCATCACGCCCACGATCGACCTGATGAACCAGTGGTATGACGAGCTCGCGCTCAGCTTCGCCACCGAGGTCGGCCTGCTGGGCGGGGGCTCCTACGACATCCGGCCGCTGACGGTGACGACTTACGACTCGGCCTACATCAATATGGAACGGCTGGGCAACCGGTTCGGGCTGATCGTCTTCGACGAGTGCCACCACCTGCCCGGCCCGACCTACGGCCTGGCGGCGCTCTGCGCCATCGCGCCGTTCCGGCTCGGCCTGACGGCCACCCCCGAGCGCGCCGACAACGCGCACACGCAGCTCGACGCCCTGATCGGCCCGATCGTCTACCGCCGCGAGATCACCCAGTTGCGCGGGCGGTTCCTGGCCGACTACCGCGTCGAGACGCTCTACGTCAACCTGACCGACGAGGAGCGGTTCCGCTACGAACGCGCCCGAGAGGTCTACCGTGGGTTCCTCCAGGACAGCGGCATCGACATGAGGCGGCCCAATGCCTGGAGCCAGTTCCTCGTCCTGGCGCACCGCTCGCCCGAGGGCCGGCAGGCCTATCTCGCCTACCGCGAGCAGCGCGCGCTGGCCCTGGCCGCCCCCGCCAAGCTCAACCTGCTGGCCCGACTCCTCGACCGCCACAACGGCGACCGCATCCTGATCTTCACCCACGACAACGCCACCGTCTACAAGATCGCGCGGCAGTTCCTGGTCCCGGTCATCACCCACCAGACCAAGACCAAGGAACGCCGCGAGGTCCTGCTCCGGTTCAACGCCGGGACCTACTCGATCGTTGCGACCTCGCGGGTCCTGAACGAGGGGGTCAACGTCCCCGAGGCCAACGTCGCGGTGATCCTCTCGGGCTCGGGCTCGGTCCGCGAGCACGTCCAGCGGCTCGGCCGGATCCTCCGCAAGTCGGGGGACAAGGAGGCCCAGCTCTATGAGGTCATCACCAGGGGCACCGTCGAGGAGTTCACCTCGAACCGTCGCCGGCAGCACAGCGCGTATGGTGGAGAATAAGGCGGAGGTGGCGCGCCCGGTCGCGGGCGGCGGTGGATCAAGGGCTCGCGGCATCCGAGCACTCGGCAATCGTCGCTCGGTTGGGGCATGCCCGTCCTGTACAGTGACACACCGAGCGCATCTCAGGATCTCTCAGGATTTGTGCGTCATGATTGGTGGCCATCGCACAGACCCTCACCGATCATCCCTTGCCCCGTGATTCCCGATCCCTCCCACGCAGCTCGAGCCCGACCATGCTGACCGGCAACCTCGTCCGCATCAAGACGACCTCGAAGGGGCGGGTGGTCCCGATCTACCTGAGGCGCGACGACCCGTACTGGCTTGAGGTGGCCGAGAGCCT
>JAFANO010000132.1 GCA_019232645.1 Planctomycetaceae bacterium
CCGGGCATCGACCGATTCACCGGTAGCATCCTCTATGATGAGAAGATCGGGGGCACGGTCCACCTGGCGCTCGGCCAGAGCTACCCCGAGACCAGAGGGGTCAACCTCTCGGCACTGCACTGGGACTTGATCGTCGACACGCGATCCGGTGGCCGGATCACCGCTGATGGCCGAGTCGTGATGGAGGACGGGCGATGGGAGGTGGGCTGATTCGCGGCAGGCTTCCGGGGGACTCCCGGTAAGGCCGTCCGCGCAATTGTCTGGCCCATTCGGGACAATCGATGGTGCGGATGTCTTCGCTTCGCCCCGGAACCCCCACCCAAACCCTCCGCACGGGGGGAGGACTTTCTGATTTCCTCCCTCCCCCCGTCCGGGGGAGGGCTGGGGTGGGAGGTGGGAGAAGGCTCGGCGCGACGCCACCAGTTGACCCCATGAGCCCCTTGCCTTTCCGAGCGTACGCGTGGCGGTGACGAGGAGGATGATCATGAGACGTCTTGTCGGGACAAGCGGGCTTCTGGTGATGGTCCTGGCGACGTCGAGCGTGGTCCTCGGGCAGACTTCCGACGCCGCGCTCGGCGATCGCGTGCGCCAGTTGGTCGAGGAGCTCGACGCCTCCAAGATGGAGGCGCGGCAGGCGGCCGAGGACGGGCTGATCAAGCTTGGCCCGCCCGCCTTGCCGTTCCTGCCCGAGTTGCCGAGGTCGGCCAGCGCCGAGCAGAAGCAGCGGCTCGAGCGCGTCCGGAACGCGCTGCGCGACGCGGCCGATTCGCAGGCCAACCTCGGCGCTTCGAAGGTCACGATCGCGGGAAAGGGCCTGCGGCTCTCCGAGGTCCTCCGGCAACTCCAGAAGCAGTCGGGCAACCTCATCACCGACCTCCGCGAGCCGGAAGGGGCCGAGGCGACCAACCCGGCGCTCGACCTGGAGATCCGCGACAAGCCCTTCTTCGAGGCGCTCGACGAGGTCGCGCGCAAGGCGGACGTCGTGCCCAATCCCTTCACCGGCGACGGCTCGATCGGCCTGATGGCCGGCAAGCTCCCCGGAACGCTCTTGGTCAAGGACGCCGGGCCGTTCCGCGTCACGTTCACGCAGATCGCCGTCGTCCGCGACCTCCAGACCAATTCGGCCAGCGCCACCGTGCAGTTCGCGGTCGCCTGGGAGCCCCGGCTCCGCCCCATGCTCTTGCAGATCAAGACCGACGAGTTGAAGATCCAAGACGACCAGGGCCGGCCGATCGAGCCGCAAGTGATGAAGGAGTCGAGCGAGGTCGTGCTCCGGCCCGATAACTCGGCCGTCGAGGTGAATCTCACCCTGAACGCCCCCGACCGCTCGGCCAAGTCCCTGGCGACGGTGAAGGTCCGGGCCGACATCACCGTCCCCGCCGGCCTGCGGACTTTCCGATTCCCGACCCTCGACGTCAAGGCCGCCGTCGTCCAGAAGCAGGGCGACATCGCGGTGACCCTCGAGGGGGCCGAGGTGGACGAGCAGGTCTGGAAGGTCCACGTCGTCCTCGAGTACCCCGGCGAAGGCCCGGCCTTCGAGAGCTATCGCCAGGGACTCTTCAACAACCGCCTCTGGCTCCAGAAGGCCGACGGCTCGCGGTTCGAGCACAACGGCGGCTTCTCCAACACGTCGAACGACGGGGGCAAGCTCGGGTTCGAATACCTGTTCGTCGATGCCCCCGGCAAGCCCGCCGATTATCAACTGGTCTACGAGACGCCGAGCAAGGTGCTGACGATCCCGCTGGAGTTCGAATTCAAGGACGTGCCCCTGCCGTGAACTGGGGCGATTTCACGCCAAAAGAAGGAGGGGGATCGTTCAGCGACCGGACGTGGACCCGTTGTCGTCCAGGGTGACTTCCCCGAGGAGCTTCCTCCCGTCCACGGTCGAGCCTTTGAGGACGACCGTGACGCCGGGGTGATAGAACTCACCCTTGCCTTCGGGCCCGTTTCCGGAGAACGTACAGTCGGTGATCGTCAGGCTACCGCCGATGGTGGAGAAGGCGCTGCCCTGAGACGTACCAGGCGGGTTGGCGATGGATTCCAGGTTGTTGTTCGTAACCGCGCTCCGGGCGATGGACACGATGGTATCCGAGGTCGAGACACCGCCGCCCAAGCTGGTGGCGCTGGTCCCGCTCGTGGTGGAGAATGCCGTGTTGCCCTTGATCTTGCTGCCCGCGATTACCAGCGTGCCGTGCTGGGCGTAGATGCCGCCACCGGTGTCGAAGGCCGCCTGCGAGCCAACATCGCCGTTGAACGCATAGTTGTTCATGATCGTACTGTTGGCGACGGTTACCTGTGCCCCCGAGGCGGCGATGCCGCCGCCCAGGCAGTCGGCTCCGCCCTGGGCCGAGTTCCCGGAGACAGAGCTGTCTTCAACATCCAGCGTGCCGCCCTGGGCGAAGATGCCGCCACCCATTTGCATCGCCCAGTTCCCGGTGATCGTGCTCTTCTCGACCGTCAGATCGGCGTCCTGCGCCTCGATGCCGCCGCCTTGCTCGACGTCGCCACCCCCGGAGATCGTCACACCGGAGATGGTCACGTGGCCGCCGTCGATCTCGAGGACCCTGAAGGGGTACCCACCGACGAGAGAGATGGCGGCCGGGTCCTTCGGGTTCCCCTGAATCGTCAGGTCGCCCGCGTTCTGGACCTGGAGCTCACCGGTCAGGTCGTAGGTGCCGGGGGCCAGGTCGATGGTGTTCGGCCCCGACGTGTTGCTGACGGCGGCGAGATCCGCCTGCAACTGGGCCACGTTGGCCGCGTGAAAGGTCGCGGGGACGGCACGTCCCTCCAGGGCCTCGATTCCGGGGCGACTCCGTCGCCGCGCCCCCCGTTTCTTCCCAAACCCCATGGCGCACCTCCTCCATGATTCGTGCCGCCAGGGCCCGACGTCGCCAGCCAGGTAAATCCAGCGCGCACACCGACACGACGGGGAGCTGTTTGGGATCGCCCGGCCATCCAACTCGAAATGATGGACGCCGCACTGATGGGAAGCCTAGATGTGACAGTGCGATGGATCAAGAAAACTCCGTCCGCGCCGAGCCCTGACGACCCAAACGATCCCCGGCCCGTTCCGCAACGAGTCTGTCCAGGCCCATAGAATACCTATTGGCGCATCCGTGACCAGAGCAATTTCGATCAGCCCTCGACCGGATCGACCAAGGCGGGGTCCTTGAACCGGGTCCGGTCGAGGTCGTATTTCTGGAGCTTCTGGGTCACGCTCCGGCGCGACAGGCCACTGTGCCTGGCGCACCGCGCGACATTGCCCTTGTAGCAGGCCAGGAGCCGGGTGAAATAGTCGCGCTCGACGCGGCCGATCAGGTCGTTGGTCAGATCGGGCAGGGGGCGCTCGATGTCGATCAGCGGGCTGGAGATCGCCGGCCGGGGGGCGCGGGGGGCGACCGATTCGGGAAGCGCGTCGCGATGGATGACCGAGCCGTCGGCCATCGCGACCGCCGCCTTGATCGCGTTCTCCAGCTCGCGGACGTGGCCCGGCCACGAGTGCGCCAGCAGCGCCTGCATCGCCTCATGGTCGATCTCGGTGACCGGCGGCGTGCTCATCGGCTTCAGCTTCTCGAGGAAATGCATCGCCAGCAGGGGGATGTCCTCGGCCCGTTCCCTGAGCGTCGGCAGGTCGATCCGGATCACGCTCAGGCGGTAGAACAGGTCGCCGCGGAACCGGCCCGCCTTGACCTCGTCCTCCAGCCGCTTGTTGCTCGCCGCGATGATCCGGACGTCCACCTTGATCGTCTCGGTCCCGCCGACCCGCTCGAACGTCCTCGACTGCAGGACGCGGAGGAGCTTGGCCTGCATCGCCGGGGAGACGTCGCCGACCTCGTCCAGGAAGAGCGTGCCGCCGTCGGCGATCTCGAACCGGCCTTTCTTCCGCTTATCGGCGCCGGTGAAGGCTCCCTTCTCGTGGCCGAACAGCTCGCTCTCCAGGAGGCTGTCGTGCAGGATCGCGCAGTTGAGCGCGACGAATGGCCCCTGGCGGCGGATGTCGGCGGTGTGGATCGCTCGGGCGATCAGCTCCTTTCCCGTCCCGGTCTCGCCGTGGATCAGGACGGTCGAGCCGAGCGGCCCGACCTGCTCGATCAGGTCGAAGATCTTCCGCATCTTCGGGCTCTTCGAGACGATGTTGTGGAAACTATAGTCCTCGCGCATCTGCTTGCGGAGCTGCTCCAGCTCGTCGATCAGCCGCCGGCGCCCCAGGATGCGGCCGACCACAAACCGGAGGTGATCGGCCTCAAGCGGCTTGGAGATGAAGTCGTCGGCGCCGGCCTTCATCACGTCGAGCGCCACCTGGGTGTCGCCATAGGCGGTCATGACGATCACGCCGAACGGGAGCCGCTCGGCCCGGGTGGTCGTCAGCAGCGTGATCCCGTTCATGTCGGGTAGCCGCAGGTCGGTGATCATCAAGTGGAACAGCCGCGTGCGGGCTGCCTCGAGCGCCGCACCGCCCTCGCCGACCGTCTCGACTTCGAACCCGTCCGCCTCGAGGATCTTGCAGAGATGCTCGCAACACAACGGCTCATCATCAACCAGCAGGATGCGGCGCTTCATCGAGGCCCTTCCCCTTGCATCACGATCAGAGAGGTCTGAGTCCAGTCCGTGGACGGGGGCCTCACTCGTCTCGGCTCAAAGGCGCGCCCCGCGTCGTTTCCTCAAAATATTGCTGGCCCCGGCCCTCACGGGGCCAGGCCGGGATCGAAAGGATGGGGTGCGGACAGCTCGACGCGCCCGCCTCAGAGACACGACGCTTGGGCGAGGCTCGAGGTGGTCCCAGGCGCGCTCCTTCGTCGAGGCCGGGCAAGGACCGCTGCGAGATCCTCCCCCGATGTCCGATGAGCGACGCGCGTCCCGCTGCCATGCAGGAGGTCCTCTCAAGCACGTGGGCCGGGCTCGGCCCCATCCCCCTCGGCTCCATCACGACCGACCCGACGCGGGGCGAAGTCCTTGCTCGCGGTGATCACCCGGCCGCGTGGGTCCCGGCTCGAAGAGCCAGACTCCCCGGTCATCTCCCGAGACTATAACGAGATTCCCGCCGCGATGCCAAGGCGCCTGCCCCGCTCCCCAGGGCTCTTTAGAGTTTCAAGAGACCCAGTTTGACGAGGAGCTCGTTGACGCAAGCGGCGTCTTGCCGGAGCGACTCGGCGAGGGATGGCGGTCACGCCCGCGGAGCGACGCCATCGGATCGCCGCATCCCGCACCGCCGCCATCACCCGGGGGCCGGCACGCTTGCGGACCCGACGGCCTCCCCACCCAGCGGCACCTCGCGCACGGGATGGGGACGGTCCCGATCGACCCTGGCCGCGCGCGCCCGGGGCAACACCGGAGCGGCCTCCGCACGCCGACGCGGGACGCGGGCGATGAAGGGCTGGGGCTCGGGGATGGTCGTCGCGTCGCGGTTGACGAGGGCTTCGATGTGTCCGAGCTTGAGCCGCTCCGGGCAGTCCCGTTCGCCCTCCGGCGCGGTCGTAAAGCAGACTCGCTTTGGAAAATGTCTCGAGACCGCTTCTCTTGCTCGACAGCGCCGCGCTGGACCGAACAATCGCCGACCTCTCCCAAAGTGAAACGGTCAAGAGCCCTGGGACCCTGCCGGAATCCGTGGACAAACGGCGCCGTATTCAAGATGATGGGAATCATGAGGCGAGATCACCGGCGGGGCCAGATCGGTTCCCGGGACATGACGAGCCCTCCCATGCGTCCCGAGTTCGGGGCCGCCGAACGTCGCAACGCCGAAGTGCTGATCGACCTGGCGCTGGCTGAGGACCTCGGCCAGTCGGGCGACCTGACCGCGACGGTCACGATCCCGAGCCAGGCCCGCGGCGCGGCGCGGTTCGTGGCGCGAACCGAGGGGGTGGTCGCGGGTCTGCCGGTCGTGGCGATCCTGGCCGAGCGCTTCGAGCTCGGCGACTCCTGGCAGCCGCTCGTCGAGGACGGCGACCGCGTGCTGCCGGGGGCCGCGATCGCGCGGGTGGCCGGGTCGATGCGGTCGCTGCTGGCCCTGGAACGCACGGCCTTGAATTTCCTCCAGCGGCTCGGCGGGATCGCCACCCTGACTGCGCGGTTCGTCGCCCAGGTCGCGGGCACCCGGGCCGTCATCCTCGATACCCGCAAGACCACCCCGGGCTGGCGGGCGCTGGAGAAGTATGCGGTCCGCCGCGGCGGCGGCCGGAATCACCGGATCGGGCTCTACGACGCGATCATGATCAAGGACAACCACCTCGCCTGGCTCGCCGCAGGTGGCGACCCCATCGGCTCGGCGCTGGCGGCGGCCCGGGCGCATGCGCCCCCGGGGGCGTTCGTCGAGGTCGAGGTCGAGTCGCTCGAGCAGCTCGACCGGGCCCTCGAGTGCGGCCCCGACATCATCCTGGTGGACAACCTCGGCCCCGAGGCGCTGGCCGAGGCGGTCCGGCGACGCGACCGCATGGCGCCAGGGGTCCTGCTCGAGGCGTCGGGGGGCGTGACCCTGGCCACCGTCGCGGCCCTGGCCAAAACCGGCGTCGATCGGATCAGCGTCGGCGCGCTGACCCACTCGGCGCCGGCGCTCGATATTGGGCTCGACATCGAGGGAGGGCAGTGCTGAGGGGACGCCCCTCGACCCGGCACGCCGGACGATGAATATCCCCTTGCTTCGCCGCCTGAGAGAGGCCCGGGGTGTGTTCATCCCCCTGGCCGAGCTGGGCACGGACCTCGGCCGGGTGCGCGGCGAGCTCGACGAGCTGGAGGCGTTCGGGTTCGTCCTCGAGCGTCATCCCTATCGCGGGGTCGCGTACCAGGGGCCGGCCGGGCAGTTCTGCCCCGACCAGATCGAGTTCGAGCTGGACACGCAGCGGGTCGGCCGTCGGGTCGCAGTCTGGAGCCGGGTGACGAGCACCAACGACCTGGCGGCCCGGGCGTCGGGCTCGTCGGCGAATGACGGGCTCGTGATCCTGGCCGAGGAGCAATCCGCCGGCCGGGGTCGTCGCGGGCGGTCCTGGATGGCACCGGCGGGTTCGTCGCTGCTGATGTCGGTCCTGCTCTTCCCCCCCGCGACCCTCGCCTCGGCCGGCTGGCTGACGGCGCTGGGGGCGGTGGGTACCGCCGAGGTCGTCGCCGCGTCGACCGGGCGGGACGCGCGGATCAAGTGGCCGAACGACGTCCGGGTCGACGGCCGGAAGATCGCCGGCGTCCTGGTCGAACGCGGGCCAGGCGCGATCATCGGCATCGGGCTGAACGCCAACCTCGCCCGCGACGACTTCCCCGGCGCACTCCGCGAGTCGGCCACCTCGCTCCGGATCCTCCTGGGCGAGCCGGTCGACCGCTCCGAGCTGGCCCGCGCCCTGATCCGGCGACTCGACCACTGGTACGAGCTAGGGAGGAGCCAAGGGCCCGAGACCCTCGCCACTCCCTGGCGCAACCGCAGCGAGCACCTGGGGCAGACGGTCCGCGTGACGACTCCCTCGGCCGAACTGGTCGGCCATCTCGACGACCTCGACCTGCTCCAGGGCCTGACCCTGACGCTGCCCGAGGGCCTGCGGCACCACGTCCCCCTCCGCGACCTCCTGGCCCTCGGCCCGGCCGACGCGGGGCCGGACGATGCGGGAACTCCGGGCCGATCGGGGGGGTAACCTGGATGTGCGAACGACGCGCGACGCCGACAACCCCCGCGCGGCGCGTGACCCTGGCCCGGCGCTCGCGAGATTGATACACTGACGTACGTGGGCCGATGCTCCCCACCCCCGCTCCGACTTCGTGGTCCTCAGGACGAGGGGTTCCGGCCCGCCCTCCAGCCCGTGTTGGAGTTCGACGAATGGTCGGACACTCGGCACGCGCATCTCCGCCATGGCTCTCCGGGTAGCCCCCAACCCCCGTCCGCTCGCCCCGGAGCGACGTCGCCCGCCCGGCCTTCGTGCCGATGCTCGCCTTCGCCTCGGTCGTGACCGCCGCGTCGGCCCCGGCCGGCCCCTGTTCCGACTCCCTCCGCAAATGGAGCCTCCGGCATGTTGGAACCTCGCACCGAATCCCTCCTGGTCCAGTACTACGAGACCTTCCTCCGCGATCAGAACATCGAAGAGTTCCGCCGGCATGTCTCGGCGCGTTACACCGAGGGGACGCTGGCCCGGCTGGTGGAGTCGGGCACGATGCA
>JAFANO010000265.1 GCA_019232645.1 Planctomycetaceae bacterium
GGGGTGGCGGGCACGTCTTCGAGATCCCAGTGCTTGGGCCGACGCTTTGGGGTCTCAAAGGCGGAGGCGAGGCCCCGGCCATCCGACCCGACCTGGTCGCGCCGAGTGAACCCAATTCTGGGTCGCATATCCTGTTCACGATGGCCGGGTGACATGCCCAACATCTTCGTGGGCATGTTCAGGTGGACCAAGGGTTTGCGAACATGCCCCCGAAGATGTGGGCATGCCACCCGACCAGCCCTGAGGAATGGGCCGGACCATCGAGGCGCCGGCGAGCCCGACCGGGGCCCATCCCCTCGTAAACCGACCTACCGGCCCGAGCATCTCTTACATAAGATGGGATCGATTCCGACCCGCCCTTGACACGGAGCTCGGAGCTCGACGACATGCCGACGACGCAACGGACGACCGTCAAGAGCGTCTGCCCGCTGGACTGCCCCGACACGTGCAGCATGCGGGTGGAGGTCGAGGACGGCGTGGCGCTCGACCTCCGCGGCGATCGCGAGCACCCGTACACGCGGGGCTTCCTCTGCCGCAAGATGGCCCGCTACCTCGACCGCGTCTACAGCGACGAGCGGCTGATGTCCCCGATGCGGCGGGTCGGGCCGAAGGGGCAAGGCCGGTTCGAGCGGATCTCCTGGGACGAGGTGCTGGGGCTGATCGCCGAGCGGTTCGCCGCGATCGCGCGCTCGGCGGACGGGCCGCAGGCGATCTTGCCGTACAGCTATTACGGGACGATGGGCAAGCTCCAGGCGGGCAGCCTCGACCGGCGGTTCTTCCACCGCCTCGGCGCGTCGCAGCTCGACCGGACGATCTGCGCGTCGGCCGGGTCGCTCGGCTACGAGTACACCGTCGGGCGCGGCCGGCTCGGTGCCGACCCGATGGCGGTCCCCGAGTGCCGGTTCCTCGTCAACTGGGGCTCGAACACGGTCCACACCAACAGCCACCTCTGGAGCCTGATGATCGAGGCGCGGCGGCGGGGCGCGACGCTCGTGACGATCGACCCTTACCGGAGCCCGACCGCCGCGCGGTCCGACTGGCACATCCAGCCCCGCCCCGGCACCGACGCCGCGCTCGCCCTGGGCGTGATGCACGTGCTCTGGCGCGAGGGCCTCCAGGACGACGACTATCTGCTCCGCGCGACCGTCGGCGCCGGCCCGCTCCGACGCCGAGTCCTCGAGGAATACCCCCTCGAGCGCGTGGCCGACATCACGGGGGTGGACGTCGCGACCGTCGCGGCCTTCGCCCGCCGCTACGCGCGCGAGCAGCCCGCGCTGATCCGCCTCAACTACGGCCTCCAGCGCCACTATGGCGGCGGGATGGCGGTCCGGACGATCGCCTGCCTGCCGGCGATCGTCGGGGCCTGGCGCCATCCCGGCGGCGGGGCCCTGCTCTCGACGAGCGGGGCCTACGACTTCGCCATGGCTCTCCTGACCCGCCCCGACCTCTCTCCCCCGGGCACGCGCACGGTCAACATGAACCAACTCGCCGAGGCCCTCGCCGGCGAGCTGCCCGGGCCGCCGGTCCGGGCCCTCTACGTCTACAACTGCAACCCGGCCGCCGTCGCGCCCGACCAGAAGCGGGTGGCCGAGGGGCTGGCGCGCGACGACCTCTTCACGGTCGTCCACGAGCAGTTCGCGACCGACACGGTCGATTACGCCGACGTCGTCCTGCCGGCGACGACCCAGCTCGAGCACCTCGACGTCCACGGGTCCTACGGCCACCACTTCGTGATGCTCAACCCCCCCGCGATCGCCCCCCGGGGCGAGTGCCGCTCGAACAACGACGTCTTCCGCGCCCTGGCCGCGCGGCTGGGCTTCGAGCCCGGGCTGTTCCCCGACGACGAGACGCTGATCCGCGAGCTGCTCGACGGCGGCCCGACCCTGGCGGGGATCACGCTCGAGCGGCTCCGCGCCGAGGGGTCGATCCGGCTGAACCTGCCCGAGCGGTACGCCCCCTTCGCCGACGGCCGCTTCCCG
The DNA here is from genome assembly GCA_019232645.1 of Planctomycetaceae bacterium. Lineage (GTDB taxonomy): Bacteria > Planctomycetota > Planctomycetia > Isosphaerales > Isosphaeraceae > JAFANO01. The sequence continues at coordinate 1,980 of JAFANO010000265.1, forward strand.
ACCCCGTCGGGCAAGTGCGAGCTCTACTCCGAGCGGATGGAGGCCGACGGCCTCGACCCGCTGCCCACCTACCTGCCGCCCCGCGAGGACCCGCGGACCCGCCCCGACCTGGCCGCCCGGTATCCGCTCCAGTTGCTCAGCCCGCCGCGCCCCCAGTTCCTGAACTCGACGTTCGCCAACCAGGCCCACCACCTCGCCTCGGCGGGCGACCCCACCGTCGAGCTCTCGCGCGAGGACGCCGAGGCGCGCGGGCTGGTCGACGGCCAGTGGGCCGAGGTCCGGAACGACCGGGGCCGGTTCCTGGCGCGGGTCGCGCTGACGGGGGCGGTCCGGCCGGGCGTGGCCGTCGCGACCGGCATCTACTGGAGCAAGCTCAGCCCCGGCCGGAGCAACGTGAACCAGACCACCTCCTCGGCCCTGACCGACATGGGCGGCGGGGCGACGTTCTTCGATAACCTGGTCGAGGTCCGCCCGCTGGCGGCCGAATCGGAGCCTCCCTGATCATGATCTCGCTACTGTCCCGCTGGACCCGTCCCCGAACGCGGCCGGACGCCTCCCACCTGCGCATCACGGTCTACACCCGCGCCCAGTGCTGCTGCTGCCACAAGGCGCTCGACCTCCTGAGGGACTCTCAGCGCCGGCATGGCTTCTCGATCGAGGAGGTGGACGTCGATTCCGACCCTGAGCTGGCCGGGCGCTACGACACCTCGGTGCCGGTCGTGGCGATCGACGGCAAGGTCCGGTTCAAGGGGATGGTCAACCCCGTGCTGCTCGAGCGGCTGCTCGTCGCCGAGGCTCGGGAGCGCTAGTACGGATTCCATCGACCTGTTGTGTGATCCCGTAGGGTAGGCTTCAGCCTGCCTCCTGGGCACATCGGGCGGCAGGCTGAAGCCTACCCTACGAAGAGGCAGGCCTCGCACAACAGGCCCTTTGATCCGGCACTAGCGATCACGAATCACCCGGTGTCCGCCCCCGAGAAGAGTTAGCCGAAGCGAGGACGGCCGCCGTTTTCCGGCATCACACCACGCACGGCGCAGCACCCCCGGTCCGCGTCCGCGGGACGGGGAGAACGGCCTTACCCCGGCACGGACGACAGCCAAGGCCACGAACTAGGGGCGAGGGGTTAGGGGCGAGGGGCGAGGTCAGACCTTACCCCGGCACGGGCGACAGCCAAGGCCACGAACCCTTCTCCCACCCACGGACATCCTCACTATGGGGTTCTCTTACCGCAACGTCGATGAATTTCGGCCCAACTCAGGCCAGTGGAGCCCGGTCGGCGATCTCATCTCCTGGGCGCGGGCCGGTGACGCGATCCGGCTCAACATGTCCGTCCCGGGCCTGGGGCTCGTGGTCTCGTTCCTCGGCCCCCGGTGCTTCCGGGTGCGGTTCCGGCCTGTGGCCGACGCCGACTATACGACGGAGATCTCCCCCGCCGTGGTCGAGCGCGACCTCGGCCCATTCCGACTGACGGTCCAGGACGGCGGCGACCACGTCACGGCCGACACCGGCGACATGACCGTGCGCATCGACCTGAAGCCGTACCGCGTCCAGGTCTTCCGCGGCAGCCAGCTCATCGCCGCCGACGCGCCGAGCTACAACCTTGTCTACATCCCTTCCGACGAGGTCGTCGCCAATTTCAAGATCCTCCCGGCGAACGCGCGGTACTGCGGCTTCGGCTTCAAGACGGGTGCCCATCTGTTCAAGAACCAGACCACGATGACCTTCTTTAACTTCGACAACTTCAGCTACACCCGCGGGTTTATCCCCGAAGGGCAGGTCGGCGGGCCGCTCAACCCGTCCGAGCCGCTCTACTGCTCGGTCCCGCTGCTGATCGAGGTCAACCCCGACCCCGTCGGCGATTTCCGGGGTGCAGCCTACGCCTACGGCATCTTCTTCGACAACCCGTCGCAGTCTTATTTCAACATCGGGGCGAGCGATTATTCGGACATGTCGGGCAGGTATTATTTCGGCGCGCTCTACGGCGAGATGGACTACTACTTCATGGCCGGGGGCGACTGCGGCGAGGTGCTCGCCCAGTACACGACCCTGACCGGCCGCGCGCCGATGCCGCCGAAGTACGTCTTCGGGTTCCACCAGGGGGCCTACGGCTACTACGACCACGTCGCCCTCTCGGCGGCCGCCGACGCCTACCGCGCCGCCCGGGTCCCGATCGACGGCCTGCACATCGACATCGACTTCCAGGACAACTATCGCAACTTCACCCACAGCGAGCGGAAGTTCCCCGACACCCGGCGGTACCTGGACGGCCTGCACGCGTCGGGCTTCAAGTGCAGCACCGACGTCACGGCACTGATGAACGCCAACCCGCTCGACGAGACCGGGAACATCGCGGCCTATCCCCCGCTCGACGCGGTCAGGGCCGCCGGCGCTCTCCTGGAGAGCCGCTTCGCCGGCGAGTCCCCCGATCCCGGCCCGCCCGCGCTCTTCCGCGTCTCCCTCAATTACGGCACGAACCTCGGCTCGAACCCTTACTCGTACCCGCCCCTCAAGCCCAGCGCCGACGGGAGCACCCCGCTGGGGACCGACGGGTGGTACCCCGACTTCTCCCGCGCCAGCGCCCGCAAGGTCTGGGGCGACCAGTACAGACACTTGATCCAGGACCTGGGCATGGACATGATCTGGCAAGACATGACCTGCCCGGCGGCGTTCGCCAACACGCGGGAACAGCCCTCCACCTTACCCTTGTCGCTGATCCAGAACCCCGACGGCCAGCCACCGACCCCCCACGCCAAGATCCACAACCTCTACGCGCTCCACCTGCTGATGGCCACCTGGGACGGCATCCAGAGGCTCCGCAAGGAGGTGGCGAACCGGCGGAATTTCGTCATCGCACGGGGCGGGTACGCCGGCATGCAGAGGTACGCGGCGCTCTGGACGGGCGATGCGCCGTCGAGCTGGGACTACCTCGCGATCAACATCCCGCAGATGCTCAACCACGGCCTCTCGGGCATCCCGATCTCCGGCTCCGACATCGGGGGCTTCGCCAACGGCAGCGGCTCCTCGCCCGGCCCGACCTTGAGCGACGGCAAGATCGTCGGCGGCATCACCGACCCCGAGCTGTTCACACGCTGGATGCATGTCGGCGCCTTCCTGCCCTGGTACCGCAACCACTACAACGCATACACCAAGCAGTACCAAGAGGTCTACGCCTACGGCGAGCCCGTCCTGTCCAACTGCCGCAAGTACGTCGAGCTCCGCTACCGCATGCTCCAGGTCTTCTACGACGCCATGTACGAGTGGACCCAGACGGGCATGCCGATCAGCCGGGCGCTGTTCCTCAACGACCCGGCCGACCTGCAGGTGTACGACTGGGTCGACACCGAGTTTTTCGTCGGCCGCGACGTGCTCGTTGCGCCGATCCTGACCCCGCGGTGGGAACGCCAAGTCTACCTCCCGGCGGGGAGCGAGTGGTATGCGTTCAAGGACAACCGGGCGAAGCTCGAGGCCCCGGTCCCCGGCGGCGGACCCCCGTTCGACTACCTCGCGCCGCTGGACCTCGTGCCGATCTACATCCGGGCCGGGGCGATCCTGCCGATGCGCGAGCTGGAGCAGTACGTCGGGGAGCTCGCGACCAACCCGTTAACGATCAACGTCTACCCGGGCCCCGATCGCACCTACCGGCTCTACCAGGACGATGGCATCTCCTGCGACGCCGAGGATGACGGGGCCTACCGCCTCACCGAGATCGGCCACCAGGGCGTCCCCGGCGGTCGGAACATCCGCATCCGTCGGACCTATGACCGCTACACGCCCCCCGAGCCGTTCTTCTTCGTCGCGCTGCCCGGCACTCCGCACCCCTCGTCGGTGATCGTCTCCGGCGCCGCGCTGCCGGACGTCCGGTCGCCGGAGGACCTCGCCACCT
>JAFANO010000366.1 GCA_019232645.1 Planctomycetaceae bacterium
CGGCTCGCCCCGGGCGACGAATTCGGCGTGCCGGCGCCGGGCGCGCTCCTCGAGGCTCGCCGTCAGGAAGAATTTCCGGAAGGCGTCGGGGAAGACGATCGTCCCCTGGTCGCGTCCCTCGGCAATCACGTCGTCCTCGGTGGCATAGGCGCGCTGCCATGCGACGAGCTGGCGGCGGACACTGGGGCTGTCGGCCACGTACTGCGTGGCGTTGGTGACCTCGACCCCCCGGGCGCTCGCCGTGACGTCCTCGCCGTCGAGCAGGACCCTTCCCGCCGGGAGCTGGACCGAGAGCTGAGCGGTCAGGTCACCGAGTGCCCGATCGTCCTCCAGGTCCACCCCGCCGCGCAGCGTCGCCAGGGTGACAGCGCGGTACATGGCGCCGGTGTCGAGCAGTCGCCAGCCGAGCCGGTCGGCCAGCCGCTTCGACACCGTGCTCTTGCCCGTCCCCGCCGGCCCGTCGATTGTCACCACCCGCCGCATCGTCGCCATGGTCTCCAGACCGCCAGCCCCTCCTCATCTCACCCTGCCAAGCCTCCAGAACTTTTCCCCAGGGACTTGAACGGAGAATGATCTCCTAACGTGTAGGATGGCCGGGTCCTCGTCTTTGAGACTCCGGCCACCCGAGCTCGAGACAGTCACACGAGAAGGCGGATCGTTTGACGAGTCTACAAGGGAAGTCTATCGTGCCGGAGCGGACGGGTCCAACAGCCGAGGATCCGGATCGGCCGTGGCCGGGCCGGTCGAGGGCCCCACGCGATCGGTTCCAACAAGAGAGCCCGCGCCCCGCGAATCCGCGACGGGGGTGGGCTCTGGAATGATTGGGCGATCGTCGGATGCAATGAGGAGATGGATCAGAGCAGCCGCTGTCCCGAGCGTGGGCCGGAGTGGGCGGCCAGGGGCAGAGGCTTGCGGCCGGCGACCCCTGCGTTCAGGTCGTGCCAATACATGACCTCGGGCTCGCCGAGCCGCCAGCAGAGATAGACCTCGCGACCGTCCATGATGCTGTAGAAGTCGCAAAGCCCATCCGGGCCTTTCAGCTCGACGCCAAGCTTGGTCAACTCGTCGATATAGCCGGCGAGTTTCTCTTCCTCGGCCTCCAGCTCGGAATGGCTCTGCGCCAGCTCTTCCGAGTAGAGGTCGATCGAGGGCCGTCGGCGGTCGTTCAACACGGCCGAGAGCCGCTGTTTCAGTTCGTTGACGATCCGAAACTGGTGCACGATGTCGGTGACGATCGCCTTGACCAGAGGCAACGTCTTATTTGCCTCTTCGACGCTGAAGTAGCGTCGTTTCGCCTCAGCCGGCTTGGGAGGGGCCATGACGGTTTCCTTGGAGTGATGAGTGCGATCCAACTCTGCGACAACGAGATCTCCGAACAGGGCGAGCGCGGGGCTCGCCGACCGGCCCGGCGCCGGTCCGGAAATCCCGGGGCGATCAGTCTCCAGGAACGGTCCACTTCCGTGCCGTCCCCCGATCGGTTCCGGCCTCAGAAAATTCCGAACACGCCGCCTCTTCACACAAAATTATAGAACCGACCCGAACCCCCGCAAGAGTGGCCGAACGGGGGACGTCGAAAACCATCGTCAGCGTCGTCGCCGTGCCTCCAGGGCCTTGGCGACCGCCCCGAGCGGGGCCGTGTTGAACAGGTCGCCCGGCCCGAGTCCCGCGCGTCGGGCGACGCCGATGCCATAATCCAGGTCGGCCAGCCCGCCGGTCGCGTGCGCGTCGGGGTTGACGACCAGCGGGACGCCGCGCTCCCTGGCCCGGCGGCAGTGGGTCGCGTCGAGGTCGAGCCGATGCGGGTTGGCGTTGATCTCGATCATCGAGCGCGCCCTGGCCGCCGCCTCGATCACCGCGTCGAGGTCCACCGCATAGCCGTCGCGGGCCAGGAGGAGCCGGCCCGTCGGATGCCCGAGCATGGTCACCCTCGGGTTCGAGACCGCGCGGACGATCCGCGCCGTCATTTCGTCGCGGGGCTGGCCGAAGTGCGAATGGACGCTGGCCACGACGAAGTCGAAGCCGTCGAGCAGCTCGTCGGGGAAGTCGAGCGACCCGTCGGGCAGGATGTCGCACTCGGTCCCTTTGAACAGGCGGAAGGCGCTGCCGAATGTCTGGTTGAGCGCGTCGATCGCGGCCCACTGGTCGCGGACCCGCTCGATGCTCAGCCCCCCGGCGTACCGCGCCGAGCGGGAATGGTCGGCGATCCCGAGGTATTTCAGGCCAAGTGCCCGGGCGGCCTCGGCCATCTCAGCAAGCGTGGCGCCGCCGTCGCTCCAGTCGGTGTGGCAGTGGAACGTCCCGGTGAGGTCGTCGAGGGTCGCCAGCCTCGGCAGTGGCCCACGCCCTGCGGCCTCGAGCTCGCCGACGTCCTCACGCAGCTCGGGGGGGATCTCGGCCAGCCCCAGCGCGGCGAACAGGTCGGCCTCGGTTGCACAGGCGACCGGCCCGTCGGGTCCGACCAGGCCGTACTCGTTGAGAGTGAGGCCTCGGGCCAGCGCCCGCCTCCGCATCGCGATGTTGTGTGCCTTCGACCCGGTGAAATAATGCAGCGCGAACGGGAACTGCGCGTCCTCGACCCCGCGGAGGTCGCACTGGACGCTGTCGGCCAGGCGGACGCTCGCCTTGGTCGGCCCGTGCACCAGGACGATGGCCACCTCGGGGAGCGTGACGAAATGGTCGAGCACCGGCGCCGGGTCCTCGGCGCTGAAGAGGATGTCGAGGTCGCCGATCGTCTCGGCGCGGCGGCGCAGGCTGCCGCAGACCTCGACGCGGTGGACTGCGGGGTGGCTCCGGACCGCCTCCAGGATCGGGGCGACCAGCCGTCGCGCCTGGCTCTGGAGGATCCGGTTGCCGGCCGACTCGACGAAGCGGATCCCTTCGATGATCTTGGCCTCGGTCTTGGCGCCGAAGCCCTTGAGGGCCGCGATCTTGCCCGCCTCGGCCGCCGCGCGGAGGTCGGCCAGGCTCTCGATCTTCAGCGCGTCGTACAGCGCCTTGATCTTCTTCGGCCCCAGCCCCGGCACGCGGAGCAGCGCGACCAAGCCGGGCGGGGTCGAGCGCTTCAGCTCCTCGAAAGCGGGCAGGTGCCCGGTGGTCACGAGCTGGACGATCTTGGCGAGCATCGTCTCGCCGATACCCGGCACCTCGGCCAGGCGGCCGTCGGCGATCATCTCCGAGAGGTCGGCGGGCAGCCCCTGGAGCGCCTGAGCGGCGTGGTGATAGGCCCGGCACCGGAACGGGTTCTCGCCCCGGACTTCGAGCAAGGTCCCCATCTCATCCAGGATCTGGGCAATGCGTGCGGTTTCCATGGTTGCTATGACCGCTCGTGATTGAGCGGGAAGGCGACGTGCGGCAGGCCGATCCTCCCCGAGGCGTCGAACAGGTCGACCCCCGCCCTCCGCGCCGAGCACGACCCCAGGAGCGACCCCTTGGGCGGGTGCTCGACCCCGCCGATGGCGTGATCGCTGATCTCCTCGACGGTCGTCGTCCGGAAGGCGAAGTTGTAGGCCGCGATGACGTGGTCGGGCAGACCCAGCGGAGGGTCCTCGACGAGACGGTCCAGGACCACCTGACGGAGCACCTCCTCACGCGCGTCGACGTCGTCCCGGAGCCGGTCGAGGGTCGCGGTGCCCACATACGCCATGGTGGATTGCGCTCGAAGGTCGAGGCTCGCGGTCGCCATCCCTCCGTCGGGTCCCTGCCAAGATATCACCCCGCCGCCGGATTGCACCAGGCGACTGGCGCGGACCAGGTCGCGGAGAAATCCTCCGATGAGGGAAACGATGAGGGCGATTCCGCCCGGTCACTTGCCGCGGTCACCTATAATCCTTCGAGATTCCCGCTGTTCATGACGATCTCATGACGGGGAATTTTACATGCTTTCAAGAGGAGTCCTGGTCACGAGGGCAGACGGCCGAGGCGAGGCCATCCCTTCACGCCCGATGAGCTTCGGGCGAGGGATCTGTCCCGGCGCACGGCCGGGGACGTCCGAGAGCCAGGCGTCACGACCCTCCGTGAAACCGTAATGATCGCCAAAGGCGATCGGATCCCAATCCTTCGGGTCATCCTTCGCCACGATGTCGCTCCCCAGAAGTGAGGAATCGACATCTCCGCTCGCCAGGGGCGAAACGCCTGCCGATGGATCGCGCTTGTCGAATGCGGGTGAGCGGCGAATTCCAACGAAGAGGGTTGCCAACTGAAAGTGAACAGCACTCGCGAGATCACTCGGGAAACAAGCCACGAATTCGAGAATGAGCCTCATCAGCCGAGACAAGCACCGCGCGGAAAAGAGGCGGAAAACCTCGCAAAACGGATTCTCCCCGCGATCAAACCGCAGTTCACAACCTCAAAGCCTGCCCTCACTTATGTGAACTGCAGGGGTCCCCGGAATTACAGCACCTTGCTCGTGATTACCGCGGTATGAAGCTGTCATTGGCAACCCGCTTAGGCCGCGATCGACGCGATCTCTCCTCGCGTCACCCGCGCCCCCCAGCCAGACCCTTGGTTGCACCCACACTCCATCGGGATACGGATGATGAGCGCTCCTGCCCATCGTCGCCCGGTCAGGGGAGTGTGGGACGACCCGAAGAGCCGACGGACCGCTCATCGTTTATCCCGAAGGGTTCCGAAGTCGGAGAGAGACGATCATGACATTCCCCATACTGCTCCTCGCCCCAATGGGCGTGTGCCTCGCCATGATGTTCCTGGGCTGGACGCTCGATATCGTCCGGGATCGTTCCACTTTCGGCTGACCCAAGCCACCCTGGTGCCAAGACTTTTCGGCTCATCCTCCCAGAGTGGTGGAGCACCGTCGGTTCCGCCGCGCGGAACATCCCTGGCCTGGTTCGAAAAAGCAGCAGCTCTCATCGTTTCCGTCAAGGTCCGCGCGGCGGACCCGACGCAGGTGAGGTGTCATCCGGCTAGTCGTATCCCATAAGTTAACTTTCTTATGAGTGCGCCCGAGTGTGGCGCACGTGACGGCGCAGGACGCGCCGCGGGGAGTCGGATCGATTGATCTCCCCCGTTCTCTCGACCGCTCGAATTCCCGGAACGTCCGGGCTCACCAACGTGAGGTGGAATGACGGCCGTGCGATCAGGGCTCGGAATTTAAATATACTCCCGATCGACTTTATCCATGATGATCCGGGTGAGATAAGCCGCCAGGAGCCTCTCGACCGAGGTCCTCCGCCGGGAGGCCTCCTTCTGGACGTGTCCACTCTGGGATCCATACGCCTTCAATAAAATGTCGTGGATGATGACGGCGATCTCCTGCCGGAACTCCTTGTCAAAGTTCCCCGCGTCAGGATGCTGGGATGGGCGGTTTGGCGTCGAGATGATGATGGTCGATTTCATGGACGCGTCCCTGGGGTGAATCTCCGGATTGGTAGGGAGTCGCCCACTCAAACGCTCAGGATTGCCGGACCGGAAGATTGATTTAAGAAGATTCTTCATCAGGGTTGTGGGCTCGGCCGATCGATCGGGAAACGGATCACTTCGTCTCGTTCAATTATGGCGGCCACTTCACCTGGAGAGCAGCCCCCGCTTCGAAATGGCATCATCCTGTTGCGTCCCAGCCACCCCGACGGGCGAGCGAATGCCGAACGACCGGCCGGCTTGCCCGTCGGCGTGTGGACGGGCGACCTCGCGGCTCGATGGACGGGTTGGAGGGGACGGACGCGATGAGATCCACGACAAGCGGGACGCCTGCGCCGGCGCTTTCGTACACCTCTCATTCCCTCGAGTCTTCGGAGAACCCTTCCCAACCTACCATCGGTCGGAACGGGAGAGAACTTGAATTTTTAATATATTATTTATATTATTAAATTAAAATTAATTTTATAATTAATAAAAATATTATTAGATCCATCGTCGAGGCCGTCGGGCACGTAACTTGCTTGAACACGCCCCTTCAGCCGGGTTCCGGGACGGAGGAGGGGCATTCGGGGCGATGCGGACCTACGACACGGTGATCGTCGGGGGTGGGATTGCGGGGCTCGCCTGCGCCCGGCAGTTGCGCGCGGCGGGGCACGACTTCTTCCTCGTCACGGACCGGCTCGGCGGCCGGATGTTCGCGAATGGGGCCGCGATGCACAACTTCGGCGCCACGTACGTGACCAGCGATTACCGCCACATCGGCCGTTTCATCGATCGAGGCCGGCGCGTGCGGTGGCGCGACGTCTTCTTCCACGACGGGGTTCGGTTCCTGACGATCTGGCACCCGAGCAACCTGCGGCATCGCCGCGCGTTGCTGCGGCTTTATGCCCGCCTGATCGAGTTCCGCGGCCATCTCAACCGGCTCCGCGCGCTGAGCCCCCGCGTCTGCCAGGCGGAACTGCTCCGCGACGACCCGCTGCTGGGACGCGCCACGCGGGAACCGGCCGCCGAGTTCGTCGCGCGGAACGGCCTGGCCGACCTGAACGCGACCTTCGTCGCCCCGATGGTCAATTCGACGGTCTTCACGACGTTCGAGCAGGTCAACACCTTCTACTACCTCGCGGTCCTGATGCCGATCTTGCTGCCGACGTACCTGGCCGACTTCTCGAGGACGATCCCCCGGCTGACCGCCGGCCTCTGCGATCGGATCGGCGTCGAGCGGGTGGTCGCGCTCGAGACCTCGCCGCGCGGGGGTTTCGCGGTCACGACGACCCTGCGCGACCTGCGCGCCCGCAACGTCGTGGTCGCAACGCCCGCCCACAACCTCCGCGACTTCGGGACCGGTCTCGACCCGAGCTGGATCGGGACCGATGGCGTCCGGGAGATCCCGATCGTCACGCTCCACGTCCGGGGTCGTCGCCGCGACGAATACCGGCCCGAGAAGCTCGTCTTCCTCCGGCCCGACGAGGCCGCGACCGTCCTGATCCCGCTCGAGCCGGGCCTCGACATGCTCTTCGCGCCGACTCCCGAGCCCGACCTCGCGCCCTACTTCGAACACCACGAGGTCGCCGCCCGGGTTCGCTGGAAGACCGCCATCCAGCTCTCGGGCGCCTGCTGGCGCCGGCTGGCCCCGCGACCGGGGCTGTATACCATCGGCGATTACAACATCTGCGGCCTGGAGGACAGCTACCTCACCGGCCTCTTCGCCGCCAACCGGATCGTGGGCTGACGGATCGGTGGTCACCGTGTCATCCTGGCGACGGCGTCCCCTCAGATCAACCCATACATGTCGCGGCCCGGGTTGACCGGGTCGCCGGTCAGGTACGTGTAGAGCCTCGAGCCGCCGACGACCGTCGCGCCGATGCTCGGGAACTCGGCGCTGGCGCCGGTGAAGTAGAGGTTCGGCAGGGGCGTGAGGAACTTGAGCCGGCCGAAATCGACGTTGGCCGGGGTCAGGTTCGAGCCGTAGATGTGTCCCCGCGGGGCCCAGAGGTAGCGCTCGTTCGTCGTCGGCGTGCCCGCGACCTTCTTGACGACGTGCCGCCGCAGGCCGGGGACGTAGTGCGCCTCGAGCAGGTCGAGGATGCGGTCGGCGATCGCCTTCTTACGCCTCCGATAGCCGACCGGGTCCGACTCGCGAAGGGCCCGGAAGGGGGCATAGGCGCAGACGGTGACGGCTTCCAGGATCTGCTCCCCCTCGGGACAGATCCCGTCTCCGGGGGCGAGGAGGCTGGGGGTCGACAGGAAGAGCCAGGGGTCCGACAGGTCGTCCTCGTCCACCTGGGCCCGATAGGCCCGGTTGATGTCGAGGTGCGGGTAGTGCCAGACGTTCCAGGCGCCGAAGCCGAAGTCACGCAGGTCCAGGCCCTTGACGCCGAGGTAGAGCGTGAACGAGCTGACCGAGTAGTCGTAAGCGACCTTCTTGCGGAAGGCCTTCGGGAACCGCTCGGGGCCGATCATCGCGACGCACGCCTTGGGGTCGATGTTGGCGATGAACGCGCGGCCGACGAAGGTCCGGCCGTCTCGGGTCCTGGCGGCGCGGATGCGGTCGCCCTCCAGCTCGAAGCCGGAGACCTCGGCTTGATACTCGACCGAACAGCCGGGGGCGTCCTCGATCACCCCGGCGACGGCCCGGATGAAGTGGGCGAAGTGGCCGGTCGGATGATACGCCCCGAGCCCGTAGCTCCAGATCAGCGCGGCGTAGATCACCAGGGAGACCTCGCGCGGCGGCAGGCCCAGGTCGCCGACCTGCGTGGCCAGGATCGCCTGGACCTTCGGGGGCAAGGCCAAGCGATCGAAGAGGCGTTGCAGGGTCCAGGTCCGGTAGATCAGGACCGATCGGAAGCAGACCGGCGCCCGGATCGCGTCGGTCCAAGTGACGAAGAAGGGCATCTCCCGCAACTCGCGGATCAGGTCGGCGATGACCCTGAAGAACCGGACCAGCCCGGCGCATTCCGTCGGGAAGCGGTCGATGAGCCGGTCGGCCCACTTGTCCAGGCCATTCGGGATCCGGAATGCCAGCCCGGCGGACGGGCAGGAGAAGCGGTCGAAGCCCTCGGGGTCGAGCCGCTCGAAGGTCACCGACTCGCGCAGGCCGACCTTCTTGAGGAAGTTGTCGACCGGCTCCCCCTCGCCGCACGAGAAGATGTAGTGGACCGCCGCGCAGAAGGTGTAACGCCCGATCGGGAAGCTATGGGCGCAGCCGCCGGGGTACTCGTGCGCCTCGAGCATGCACACGGTCTTGCCCGCCTTCGCCAGCAAGGCGCCGACCGTCAGGCCCGCCATGCCCGAGCCGATGATCACGTAGTCGTAGCCGTCAGGCATGGCCGTATCAGTATTCTAATTAAATTATGATATGTTAGTAATCAATCCTTAATAAAGTGAGATTCGCGATCCCGCGCCCGGGTGGCTGGGGTCCCACCTTTTCACGAGCAGACAAATTGAGCCGCCGATGGCGCGGGGAATTTCTTCAACCCCGGGAGTGGGGCGAACGCTCCGGGACGGGATCTGTCACTTGCCGGCGGAA
>JAFANO010000401.1 GCA_019232645.1 Planctomycetaceae bacterium
GGGGGGGGCTGGAGCCGGTCGTGAGGTCCGACAGCGTCGTGGGGCGTCGGGTTACTTGGTCCTGGACGAATCCGAGGCATTTAGGTCGCCGGCCGACACGGACGAGAGCCGCTGGGGGTCGACGTGCTTCCGCAGGGCCTGGCCGACGTCCGCGGCGGTCAGGTGGCGGACGTGGTCCTCCAGGTCTTCGAGGTACTTCATGGTCCGACCGTCGTGGAGATACTTGGCGAGCAGGTTCGCGAGCATCGCGTCGTTCGAGCGGAGGACCTGCTGCTGCTCCAGGTAGCCCGTCCTGGCCCGCTCGAACTCCTCGGTCGTCGCGCCGTCGCGGACCAGCCGCGCGAGCTCCTCGGTGGCGCCGGCCTCGACCTTGGTCAGGTTGGCGGGGTTGAAGATCGCGTACAGGATGAGCCGGGCTGTGGGGTCGAGGTCATCTGCCATGAAGATCGAAGCCGCCGCGTAGGACAGGCCGCCCTTCTGCCGGAGCCGGTCGCCGAGGCGCGACGACAGCCCGGGGCCGCCCAGGATCGAGTTGCCCACGAGCAGGGCCGGGTAGTCGGGGTGGTCGTCGCGGATCGGCAGGTTCAGGCCGGCGACGTAGGTCGCGTTCGCCTTGTCCGGGGTCGCGATCGTCTGGTGCTCGGGGGAGACGTCCGGCTGGAACGGCCACTCGACCCGGGCGTACGGCTGCCGCGCCTTCCACGCCTCGAGCGTCCGCGCCAGGATCGGCAGGACCTCGGAGGGCTCGAAGTCGCCGACGATCGCCAGCTCGCCCTCGGCGGAGCCCAGGTATTCGCCGTAGAGCGTCTTGACCTGCTCGAGCCGGGTCTCCTTGACGCGGGCGAACTCCTCGTCGATCGTCGGGGTGTAGCGGACGTCGTCGGAAGGAAAGCGGGTGAGCAGGCGCGGGAGCCGATTCATGGCCAGCCGCATCGGGTCGGTCCGCGCCTCGTCGAGCCGGGCGAGCCGCTCGGCCTTGAGGATCTCGAATTCGGACTCCGGCAGGGTCGGCTCGCGGAGGATCTGGCGGAGCACGTCGAGCACGGCGGGGAGCGAGGGGCGCCGGGTCTCGATGGTGATGGTCAGCTGGCCGGGCCCGCCGCCGGGGGCCAGGGGGCTGGGACGACCGCCCGAGGCGTTCAGCCGCGCCCGGTTCCGGTCCAGCGTGTCCTGGATCTGCTGCCGCGTGAGCTGCTTCGTGCCCCGGGCCATCAACTGGGGGAGGAACTCGCCCGCCTCGACCATCCCCTTGAGGCTCTCGGCGTCGCCGTACCAGAGCTTCAGCACCAGGTTGACCGACGCGTTGCGGGTCTTCTTGGGCAGGAGGGCGACCTTGACCCCCTCGAGGGGTTCGGGGCGGCGGACCCGCGCCTCGATGCGGGCGGGCGCGACGTCGAACGACTCGCCCGAGGAGCCGGCCTCGCGGCCCTTGTAGCCCTCGACCATGCCGGCGAGGTCGGGGGTCGCCGGGATCGGGGCCCGCTCCGCCTTGTCGGTCGGGATGAACAGGCCGACGGTCCGGTTGCTGGGCTTCAGGTAGCGCGCGGCGACCTCCTTGACCTGCTCGGGCGTCACCTCCTCGATGCGGTCGCGGTCGAGGAAGTAGAGCCGCCAGTCGCCCTGGGCGGTCCAGTCGCTGAGGCGGATGGCGACCCGGTTGGGGTCGGACGCCTCCAGGTCGCGCTCCCTCAGGAGCTGCTGCCGCGCCCGCTCGACCTCCTCGGCGCTCACCCCGTCCTTGCCGACGTGCTCCAGGACCGAGAGGGCGGTGTCGCGGACGTCGTCGAGCGACTTGCCCTTGGGGACCTCGGCCAGGATCAGGAGCGTCCCCGGGTCGTGCCAGGCGTTGGCCGTGCCGCGGACGCTGGCCGCCTTCTTGGTCTCGACGAGGGCCTTATAGAGCCGTCCCGAGGGGGCCGCGGTCAGGATCTGGTTCAGCACCTGCACGGCCGCGAACTCCGGGTGCGGGCCGGCCGGCACGTGGTAGAGCACCCCCACGACGCCGACGTCGCCGACGCGACGGAGCGTGACGACCCGCTCGCCGTCCTGCGCCGGCTCCTCGGTGTAGGGCATCTCCAGCCCCGGCCCCGGCTTCGGCAAGGCGCCGAAGTAGCGGGTGATGAATCCGAGGGCCTTCGCCTCGTCGAACCGGCCGGCCACCACGAGCAGCGCGTTGTCGGGCCGGTAGTGCTTGCGATAGAACGCCTGGAGGTTCTTGATGGGTACGCGCTCGATGTCGCTGCGGTTGCCGATCGTCGACTTGCCGTAGTTGTGCCACTCGTAGGCGACGGCCGTCATCCGCTGCTCGAGGATGTTCTCCGGCGAGTTCTCGCCCATCTCGAACTCGTTGCGCACGACGGTCATCTCGGTGTCCAGGTCCTCGCGCCGGACGAAGCTGTTGATGAGGCGGTCGGCCTCCAGCCGGATGGCGAGCTCCAGGTTCTCGTCGGAGGCGGGCAGCGTCTCGAAGTAGTTGGTCCGATCGACCCAGGTCGTGCCATTGAACTGGGCCCCCCGCTCCTTGAACAGCTTGGGGATGTCGGGGTGGGTGGGCGTCCCCTTGAAGAGCAGGTGCTCGAGCAGGTGGGCCATGCCCGTCTCGCCGTACCCCTCGTGCCTCGAGCCGGCGAAGACGGTCAGGTTGACCGTGACCTTGGGGCGGGAGGGTTCGGGGAACAGCAGCACGCGCAGGCCGTTGTCGAGCCGGTACTCGGTGATCCCCTCGACCGTCGCGACCTTGCGCGGCGGCGCCGGCTCGGCCCGCCCGAGGCCCGCGAACCAACCGACGATGCAGAGGGCCAGGAACGCCCGTGGGATGTGATGCCTGGACATGTCAAGTCTCCGGTTCAGCCCTCGATGAGCACGTCGCGCACGACGTCGGGGCTCTGAGGGTCGTGGACGACGGTGTTGAACCCCAGGATCACCTGGGTGCCCTCGCCCGTGTTCCGGAACGCGTGGGCCACGCCGGGCGGGATCCTCATCCGGAACGCGGTCCCTTCGGGGATGTGGAGGTCGCGGACCACCCCCTCGTCGCGGTATCGGAACAAGGCCGGGCCGAGGACGACAGTGATCTCCGACCCGCGCACGTGGTAATGGTTGCCCCGGATGCCGCCGGGCTCGGTCAGGACCAGGTGCACGTTCCTCTGGAGCGGGATGTCGTCCGCCCCGATCGGCTCGAGCACCAGCCCCCGCGCATCGGACCGGAAGTCGATCGCCTCGATGGTGATCCGCTGCCCCATGGATTCGCCTCCATCTCCGGTGCGGGTGGGGGCGCGTCGGACGGCCCACGAGTGGTCCACGCTCTCCCCCGGATCGACCGTTTGTAACCGGAGCCGGAGTCGAGCATCAAGCGGATTCCCTCGGGCGCAAGAGGGGATCGAGGCGGCCTGGCTCGCGTGCGTCGCGGTCTTCGACGCTGGAGCATCATCGCGGCGTCCGATCCGACGCGTCTATAAATGTGGGGACGACCAGGTCCCTCCCGGATCACGACGGGGGAGGCGGGCGGGAGACCGTCGCCTCCGATCCCGGTGCGGAGGCCGTTGGAGCCAGGCCGAGCCGATGATGCCGATTGCTGCTGGGAGGACCTCGACCGTGTCTCATCGATCCATCCAGGCCAGGTCTCGGGCCGAGCACGCCACGGACCCCGCGCCGACTGGGCTCGCCCGAAGACGCGAACCGGCGCATACTGTGCGCGCGGGATCGGGATCCGCCCCCGAGGGGTTGGCGTGCCCAAGCACGGAGGTGTCGCATGCCAGGGTTTGAGCGATGCGCGAGGGGTGGACCGCCCGTCCCTCGGCGAGCCTTCCTGGGCGGCCTGCGCGGGCCGGCGGTGCAGTACGTGCTGCTCTCGCCGCTCTGCATCCTGGCCGCCACACCTTCCACAGAGCGTTCGAATAACCCCTGGCCCTGGTCGAGGCTCGAGGCCGCGGGACGCCCGACTACACTGGGTGCCTCGGCCTCATGAGACGCAAGATCCTCCTGGGGTGTGCCGTGGCCGCCCTCTTCGGGTACATCGTGTGGCGCGGGGCGCATCGCGGCAACGACTTCAAGTATCCGTACCTCGTCGCGCGGGCGCTCTGGCGGACCGGCAAGCTCCACGTCTGGGCGCAGCCGCGGTATCCCGTCACCTGGCACGTCCTGCTCGCGCCGCTGGCGGCGCTGCCGATCGGCCACGCCGCGGCCGCCTGGGCGGTGCTCTCGTTCGCCGCGGTCGCCGCGCTGCCGAGGACGCTGGAGCGGCTCTCGGGGCTGTCTCCGAGGCAGCAGGTCCCGGCGTGGGTCGTCGTGCTGCCCTGCCTGGTCGACGCCTTGGTGCTGGGCCAGAGCGACCCGATCAACCTGTTCCTGGTCTCCGCCGGCCTGGTGGCCGTTCGTCGCGGGCGGCCGGTGGCCGGGGTCGGCCTGGTCGGGCTGGCGGGGATGATCAAGGTCCTCCCCGTCGTGCACTGGGCGACGATCGTCTCGCGCCGACGCTCGCCGGGCGTCTGGGCCGGGATGGTGCTGACGGTCCTCCTCGGCCTGGGCTTGGTCGTGGCGGCGGTCGGCTGGGAGGGGGCGTGGGCCGGCTTCGGCGAGCAATTCGCCTGGATCCGGGACCACGAGAAGCCCTGGCACCTGGTCGCGCGCCGGTCCGACCTCCGGGTCAATAATGAGAGCCTGCCCATCGTCCTGGCGCGGACCCTCGGCGACCTGGGATTCCGGCCGCCCCGCCCGGCCGTGGCGCTCGGCCTGGTGCCGCTCGACGTCATCTGGACGGCCTGGGCGGTCGTCCTGGCGGTCCTGGCGATCACCTGGCTGGCGTGCGTCCGCCCGACGAACGCTCCCGCGACCCCGACGCCGCGCGCGTGGCTCGGGACGTTCGCCCTGACCTCAATCCTGATGCTGGCCGGCACGCCGATCTGCTGGCACCACTACTTCCTCTGGCTCTTGCCGGCCACGCTCTTCCTCGCGCATCGTCGCCGATTGCTTGCCGTCGCGGCGTCCGTGTCGCTGCTCGGCACGGCCTTCCCCGTCGCCCGAGGTCTGGGCTGCCACATGTTCCTGGCCCTCGGCCTCTTCGGCGTGGTCGCCCGCGACCTGCGGCGGATCGCCCGGGATCCGATCCGCCTCGCGACCCCGGCTCCTCGACCGCGAGCCAACATCGCGGGCCCTGTGCGCGAGCGGCCCGTGGGCTCGTGACGTCCCTCGGAGCCACGGGCGCGACCGGCCGGTCTCGGTATGCCAATTGGAGTGTTGGATCCGGGTCGATTCCGTTGAAAATGCAGTAAGTTCCCGTGGCGTCAGGAGTTTTGATCCCCCTCCGGCGACTCGGGCCGCCAGGCATTCCCTCGACGGGCGGGGGATCAGGCCACGCCGTACTGCTTGAACCACACGAGCATCCGTTTCCAGGCGTCTTGGGCCTGCTCCTTGCGGTAGCTGGGGCGGTAGTCGGCGAAGAAGGCGTGAGGTGTGCCGGGGTAGAGGACGATCTTGGCGGGCTTGTTCGCGCCCTTGAGGGCCGCGCGCATCCGCTCGACCGACTCGACCGGGATGCTCTGGTCGGCCCCGCCGTAGAGGCCGAGCACCGGGGCCTTGAGCGCACCGACCAGGTCGATGGGGTTCTTCGGGTGGAGCGGGTCGGGCTGGCCGATGAGCCGCCCGTACCAGGCCGCGGCCGCCTTGAGGTCGGGGTTGTGCGCCGCGTAGAGCCAGACGATCCGCCCGCCCCAGCAGTAGCCGGTGATGGCGAGCCTGGACGTGTCCCCCTTGCCCGACGCCTTGGCCCAGGCGACGGTCGCGTCGAGGTCCGACAGGACCTGCGCATCGGGAACCTTGGAGACCACCTTGGAGAAGATCTCGCGGAAGTCCGCGATCTTCGAGACGTCCCCCTGGCGGGCGTACAGCTCGGGCGCGACGGCCAAGTAGCCGATCTTGGCCAGGCGGCGGCAGATGTCCTTGATGTGCTCGTGGACGCCGAAGATCTCCTGAACGACGAGGACGACCGGGAACGGCCCGCCAGAGGCCGGTTCCGCCCGGTAGCCGGGGATCTTGCCATCGGGGACCGGGATCGTCACCTCGCCGGCCTCGAGGCCGTGAGTGTCGGTCGTGATCGCCTGGGACGAGACCGGCTGGGCCGCCAGCGCGAAGCCGGCGGCCAGCGTCGTGACGGCGAACTCCCTCCGTGTGAAATCGATCTTCGGCGGGACGTCGCGCGAGTCGTCGTGCATCGGGCGTGTCTCCCTCAAGGATGGTGGTGCGTCTCGATGGCGGAGGCCGGCGGGGGGCGTGCGGTCCGGTCCGCGCGAGCACCTATCCGGTCTGTTCATAATTGATGCCGCGACCGGACGCAACCCCGCCGGCCCCTTGGCCGGAAGTCGTTCCACCTGGAGACGTCCCCGAGGAGACCGAGTCGGCTCCGTGCCCGTATTGGCGAGATCATCGGGAGTGTCACGGGTCCCGTCCTCAGGATTCGGGGATTGCGAAGACTTTCGCAGAGCGACCGGGCCCGGTCTTTGCTCGGAGCCCCGAGAAGCAGGAAGGTCCCCGTATCGCCGCGACGAGATGGCAGTGGTGAAGCGGTATGGCCGCAGCCGCGTGGATGGCTGTGGTTCCGGGAAGGAACCCTCGGGTCGAGGGGGTTCCGCCCCAGGGCCGTATTACGGCGACCGGACCCCTGGGGCCCCGGGGTTCGCAAGCGAACCCTAGCCGCCCCGCCCGGTTAGATGCCCGAAGTCTCCGGCTTCTTCATCAGGGTTAAGGCGACGAGGATGCCGAAGGTGGCGAGGCCGCCGCTGATATAAAATGCATAGATATAGCTCCCGAAGACATCCTTGGCATTCCCGGCGAGCAATCCCGCCGCGATCGCGCCGATCCCATAGGCCGAAAAAACGACGCCGTAGTTGGCCGCGTAGTTCTTCGCGCCAAAAAAGGTCGCCGTGGCCGTCGGCGCGATGGCGAGCCACGATCCCAACCCCATCCAGAAGGCGGAGAAACACGCGACATAGAGGATGACGCTGCCTTGGCCCGCCAGCAACATCCCGCCGGACGCCAGCGTGGTCAGCAGGAGAGACAGCGCGGCGGCTTTGCCGGGGCCGAGGGCGTCCGTAAGCCAACCGAAGAGCGGCCTCCCTCCGCCGTTGAACAGGGCGAAGAACGAGACCAAGCTCGCCGCCGTCGCCGCATTCAGCTTGATGATTTCCTGACCGACGCTGCTGGAGATGCCGATGGCCATCAAGCCGCTCAGGGAGCCGATGATGAAGCAAAGCCACAAGCCGAGGCAAGACGACGTCTTCAGCATCTCAGAGACGGTGAAGCCCCTTTCTTTGGCGGAGGCGGCCGCACCTTGCCAGCCCTCCGGTTTCCAGCCGGCCGGCGGGAACCGCAGGAGGAGAGACAGTAGCAGCAGCGTGACCAGGAAAGCGATCCCGAGATAGAGGAATGTCGTCATGATGCCATAGGTCTGGATCATGACTTGCGCCAGCGGCGCCATGACCAGCGCCGACATGCCGAAACCGAGGACCGTGAGGCCGACCGCGAGGCCCTTGAAATCGGGGAACCACCGCGTGGCGATCGCGATCGGGATACCGTAGACGATGCCGACCCCTGCGCCGGCCAGGACGCCGTACGTGAGATTGAGGACATTGATGCTGCTCGCATAGCTCGACAAGATCCATCCGGCGGCGACGATCAGGCTGCCGACGAGGCTGAGCGTCCTCGGATGCACCTTCTGCAAGAGACGTCCCGCGATCGGCATCAGCAGCGTGAAGACAGCCAAAAATAGCATGAACGGCCACAAGGTTTGCTTGGCAGTGACCGCGGCGCCCGCCTTGGAAAACTCATCCGCAACGGGCTTCCTGAACACACTCCAGGCATAAACCGTTCCGAGGCAGACGTTCATGGCCATCCCGGCGAGCACGAACGCCCACCTGCCGATGAGAATCGGCATGCCGAACAAAGTCGCGTCCTTCCCGAACAAAGCCGCGTCCTTTGATGCAGTTGTGCTGGTCGTCATTGTGTGCTTCCTCCCAGAGATGCTCAGCCGGCGTGCTACGATGCAAGCGGCCTTGAAGACGTGGGCGACTCCCTCTCAACGAATCCTCGCGGTCAGACTAGGTTTTCGGACCTCAAGCGACAGCCGATAGCTTGTGGAGCAGGTCCCTGACAGATTTCGGCGAGGGCACTTTCTCGCCGGACTCTCCGAAGACCTCGTGCTCCCACATCTGGAGCCGTAACGCCCCGAGCATGGCGCCGAACGTCGGCGTGACCTTCGTCTTGTACCACGGGACGGTGGCGGACCACGTGCGAACCCTCATGACCCGCCAGGCCGTGCCAGAGGTCCACCAGCGAACCGACGAACCACGCCCTCGGGTGCGCCCGCTCCACGCTCCGCGCGCTCCAGACCTGAGGGTCGTGCAGCCCGAGGAACTGCTTGCTGTCGAAGAAGCAAAGTTCCACACTCCAGCGCCGGCAATCCCCGAGGAGCGCGAACCGGGCCGAGACACTCGCGTCGGTCACGACCAGCGCCTCGTCCCGCCACTGCCCCGACGGGTCGCGGACCAGCACCACCATCACCGGCTCGGTCTTGCACCCGCGGTACCACAGCACCCCGCGGACGACCTGGACCCGCAGCGCGCGGATCCCCTTGGGGAAAGCAAATCTTCAACACCTCGTCGGGGTAGGTCACCGGGTCCTCGATCATCGCCTTGGGGTGGGCAGGCGCTCCCCCTTCTTCCGCCGCCGGCCGCGCTGGCCCTCCTTCGGCGGCGCCGGCGGCGCATCCAAGGCCGCCTTCCAGGGCAAGGGGCCGATGACCTGGAGGTTCGCCGGCCGGCCTTGCAACAGCGTCGCGTTGACGTAGGCCGAGTCGCCGATTTCCCCTCCCTCCTCCGCGAGGGAGAGGGAGAGAAATTTCTCGATCTGTAACGATTTATGACTCTATCAAGAGAATTGGATCTAGGTGTATAGTATCCCGAGGGCGAGGCTCATGGAGAGCCCGCCCACGATGCGCCACCTTCGGCTGATCGCAGACCCCGCGGGATCGATGTCAGTCGCCATGACTCATGGAGGGCAACTGATGGCTCTGAGCATCTCCGCCTCATCCCAGGTCCTCTTCGCCCAACCCCCTCCCAGGCGGGAGGGTTGGGTCGAGGGTCGAGGCAAGCCCCGGCGAAAGGACTCCACGCCGAGATTTACATGAGCAAACAAAAAAATTCCGAGGAGAACGATCCTCGAGGAAGTGGCGGTTGACGAGGTGAAGAACGTACCGCTGATGCACGACGAGTCAGCCGGCAGGGATGGCGATCCTTCACGCGAGTTGCAGGGCTGTCCCGCCGTCCGACACCGCCACACCTCGACAACCGGTAATGATCATAGGGCCAACAACGCGCCGACGCAAGCAGATAATCCCGCGTTTCCACATGGGATATCCACGACGCCCTGGGAAGAAGATCTTATACAAAAAGGAAGCGTGTTAGGGAGTTAGGAATTGAGCCATCGAGGCGAGCGGCGGCGGGGCGGGTTTCCCGGTCGAGGGGCTCATTGGGCCGGTCCGTTCAGCTCGGGCCGGCCCCTGGCTGAACCGTCGCGAACGACCGCTCGGCGGTCGAACCGTGTTCACTCTTCGCGGGGGTCGCCGACAAATTGTCGACTGGGTGCCGCTGGCGTCTGGCCCACCCATGTCATCGGTCGCACAGGGCACCAGCGGGCCAGCCACCCGGGGCACCCGGACGCGGGGGCGCGGCGACTCAGCCCTTCGGCCGAGGGAAGAGGAGACTCTCGCGGGCGGCTCGATCGAGTCGTCCGCCCCCTCGGCGAGGGCCATCGGGCGTTCAGCGGCCCGCGACGACCGCCTCGGACGAGTCGAGCTGGACCAAGGCGGCGGCCTCGGCGGCGTGCTTGCGCAGGTCCTCGGAGATCCTCATCGAGCAGAACTTGGGGCCGCACATGCTGCAGAACGCGGCGGTCTTGAAGGCCTCCTGCGGCAGGGTCTCGTCGTGCATCCGGCGGGCGGTCTCGGGGTCGAGCGACAGCCGGAACTGCTCTTCCCAGTCGAAGTGATAGCGTGCCCGACTGAGAGCGTCGTCGCGGTCCCGGGCGCCGGGGCGGTGGCGGGCCAGGTCGGCGGCGTGGGCAGCGATCTTGTAGGCGATGACGCCCTGGCGGACGTCCTCGACCTCGGGGAGGCCCAGGTGCTCCTTGGGCGTGACGTAGCAGAGCATGCTGGCGCCGTGCCAGCCGGCCAGGGCTGCACCGATGGCCGAGGTGATGTGGTCGTACCCCGGGGCGACGTCGGTGACCAGCGGCCCGAGGACATAGAACGGCGCCTCGTCGCACTCGATCGCCTGTCGCTCCATGTTCATGGCGATCTGGTCCATCGGGATATGGCCCGGGCCCTCGACCATCACCTGGCAGCCGCGCGCCCAGGCGCGCTCGGTCAGCTCGCCGAGCGTGGCCAATTCGCGGAGCTGGGCCTCGTCGGTGGCGTCGGCCAGGCCGCCGGGGCGCAGGCCGTCCCCGAGGCTGAAGCTGACGTCGTACTCGCGCATGATGTCGCAGATGTCGTC
>JAFANO010000460.1 GCA_019232645.1 Planctomycetaceae bacterium
GCAGGCCGAGGCGCACACGAAGTCGGCATTCGTCGTGGCCTGGGACCTGATCGCCGAGCGGACCCGCGACGGCGGGTCGATCGACGAGTGCGAGGTCCAGGCGGCGATCATGGACCACTTCCGCCGTCACGGCCTGACGGCCGACCACCCGCCGATCGTGGCCGTCGGCCCGCACAGCGGCGACCCGCACTACGCGCCCGACCCGCGGGCCGACGCGCCGATCCGGCGCGACGATTTCGTCCTGATCGACCTCTGGGCCAAGCTCGACCGGCCGCGGGCCGTCTACAGCGACCTGACCCGGGTCGGGTTCGTCGGCGAGCGGGTGCCGGACCGGTTCGAAGCGGTCTTCCGGGTCGTGGCCCGGGCCCGCGACGCGGCGATCGCCCGGGTCCGCGAGGCGTTCGCGGCGGTCCGCCCGCTGCACGGATGGGAGGTCGACGCCGCCGCCCGGGAGGTCATCGAGGAGGCCGGTCATGGCGCCCACTTCCTCCACCGCACGGGGCACAGCATCGGCCAGGAGACGCACGGCAACGGCGTCAACATGGATGACCTCGAGACGCACGACGAGCGGCTCGTCCTGCCCCGGACCTGCTTCTCGATCGAGCCTGGGATCTACCTGCCAGAGTTCGGTGTCCGGAGCGAGGTCAACGTGTACGTCGACGCCGACGGGCAGGTCCAGGTTACCGGCGGGCTCCAGTCCGCCGTCGTGCCGATCCTGGCGGCGGGCGAGCGGGAGAGGATCGCATGAGCGACGTCGCGATCGACCCCGATTCATGCCCGAGCCGGCGCGTCGACCTGTCCCGCCCTGAGAGTCCCCAGGCGTTCCGGTTGCGCTTAACGCTCGTCAATCGGGCAGCTATAATGCCTCGGGTTATCCCCTTGCCCGCGCTCCGCGTACGCGAGTCGGGAGCCGCATGGGATCTTGAACCGGGTCGGCCGAGTTTCCACAAACTGTGCAGACCTCCCGATCCGAGTCCGGGCCGAGGAAGGCGATCCCGTCAACGACCGTCCCCTAAAGGGGACGGCTTGAAAGATCAGGGTTTTCTCGATCATTCAAGCCCATGTTGACCAGGCAGAGGGCTAGATCCGGGTAGCAGCCCGTAGGCCCTCCGTTGGATCGGTCACGACACCGGAGGATGCGACGCCAGTCTTCCGCCCTGTCGTCTGGAGTTAAACATCCGAGGGTCTAGGACAGTGCCCCAGACACGACAAGCCGTTCCAACATTGCCGAGGCGAACATTTCCCCCGCAAGGGGCGGTGCCCCTCACAGGGCAAGCTTTTTCGGCCGGGCTCGCCGGGAGGCGCCCCGGTTTTTCTCCCGATCATCCTTCTTTTTTCAAGGGACGGTGCTTCCTCTGTCGCGTAAACGCGACAGTTTCCGCACTGAATTTTTTATGACCGCTGCCAGCGACCCATGCCCCCATCGCCGATCTCGGGAAATCTCGGAGACTTCCCTCGCGAGGACGTCGCCCCCTCCTGGAAGAGGTCCCGCCCGCAATGGGCCGCCCGGCGCCGTCGAGGGCCGCGGCACGCATGCCTGATCCCTTTCCTGGACCCCCTTCTATGGCGTTGGACCCGAAATTCATCCGAAACTTCTCGATCGTGGCGCACATCGACCATGGCAAGAGCACGCTGGCCGACCAGCTCCTGCTCCAGTCGGGGGCGATCTCGCAGCGCGAGTTCCGCGAGCAACTGCTCGACGACATGGACCTGGAACGCGAGCGTGGCATCACCATCAAGGCCCGCGCCGTCGCCATCAACTATACGCTCGACGGCCGGACCTACGAGCTGAACCTGATCGACACGCCCGGCCACGTCGATTTCCACTACGAGGTCTCGCGCAGCCTCGCCGCCTGCGAGGGGGCAATCCTGCTGGTCGACGCCACTCAGGGGGTCCAGGCCCAGACCGTCGCCAATGCCTACGCGGCGATCAACGCCAACCTGGCGATCCTGCCGGCGCTGAACAAGATCGACATGCAGGCGGCGCGGCCCGACGAGATCAAGGAGGAGATCGAGCAGACCCTCGGCATCGACCGCGGCGAGGTCCTCGCCGTCAGCGGCAAGACCGGCCAGGGCGTCCCCGAGTTGTTCCGGACCCTGATCGAGCGCATCCCGCCCCCCTCGGGGAAGGTCCACGCCCCGCTCCGGGCGCTGATCTTCGACTCGAAGTTCGACGACTACCAGGGGGTGATCACTTACGTCCGCGTCGTCGACGGCAGCATCAAGCTCGGCCAGAAGATCCGCCTGATGGCCGGCGAGACCGAGCACGAGGTCCAGGGGCTGGGCCGGTTCCGCCCCGACCCCGTCCCCTGTGACGAGCTGGGGGTCGGGCAGGTCGGCTACGTCGTCGCCAACATCAAGCGCCTCTCCGACGTCCGGATCGGCGACACCATCACCGACGCCCGCGCCTCGGCCCTCCAGCCCCTTCCCGGCTACCAGGAGCCACGCCAGGTGGTCTTCTGTGGCCTCTTCCCCGCCACCCACAACCAGTTCGAGGACCTCCGCACGGCGCTGCAGAAGCTCGCGCTCAACGACGCCAGCTTCACCTTCGAGCCCGAGACGTCCGACGCCCTCGGCTTCGGCTTCCGCTGCGGCTTCCTCGGCATGCTGCACATGGAGATCATCCAGCAGCGGCTCGAGCGCGAGAGCAACCTGGCGCTGGTGCAGACGGCCCCCAACGTCACCTACGAGATCGTGTCCCGCAAGGGCGAGACCCTGCACATCTCCAACCCCACCCGCATCCCCGACGCGGGGGACGTCGAGGAGTTCCGTGAGCCGGTGGCGAAGGTCAGCTTCATCCTGCCGACCGAGAACATCGGCGCCATCATGCAGCTCTGCGCCGACCGCCGCGGTACCTATCTCAAGACCGAGTACATCACCACGACCCGCGCGATCCTGACCTACGAGCTGCCGCTGGCCGAGATGATCTACGACCTCCACGACAAGCTCAAGAGCGCCACGCGGGGCTACGGCACGATGGACTACGAGGTCGTCGGCTACAGGCCCAGCGACCTGGTCCGGCTCGACATCCTGGTCGCAGGCGAGCGGGTTGATGCCCTCTCGGTGGTCGTCCACCGCGACCATGCCTACCGCCGAGGCCAGAGACTGGTCAAAAGGCTCAAGGGAGAGATCGATCGTCACCAGTTCGAGGTCGCCATCCAGGCCGCCATCGGCAGCAAGATCATCGCCCGCGAGACCATCTCGGCTTTGCGCAAGAACGTCACCGCCAAGTGCTACGGCGGCGACATCACCCGCAAACGCAAGCTCCTCGAGAAACAAAAAGAGGGCAAGAAGCGTATGAAGCAGGTCGGCAACGTCGAGATCTCGCAGGAGGCCTTCCTCTCGGTCCTCGGTGACAGCGACGAGTAAGACGCATTCCAGATCTTTTGAGCGCTCTGTTCGGATCTCAAATTCGAGATTTCAGATTCGAGATTTCAGATTCAAAATCAGCAGGCCGAGCGCACGGGTCGTGTCTCAGGAGAATTTCAAAACGGGCCTTAAATGACTGCGAACCAGAGAGTCATGGATTTTGGTGCCGCTTGAGTGAACCCGCTCGTCTCCAAGGGCATACGGCGACCATTCAATTCTCCCGGGACACCACCGACGCTCGGATGACCTGTCAAACGCCTCCAGGAATCCTGCGGATTCGCCGCGTCCGGCCGTATTGGGGAGTCGGAGTGACATGACCGGGGGGGGATCACCGACGATTTGGGGGCGCAGAGCGACGCCGGGTTCGGCGCTGTGATGATGTTCAGCCTCGCCGACATCTGCACGCCATAGGCGGGACGGATGGTGAACAGCCCTACGACTGAGGTGATCGCGCCCGTTGAGCACGCGCGCAATGCAACCCCTCGGCGATGAGTACCTTGCATGTGATCGTCCCCGGGTGATGCTCCAAGACGGCCCGTGCCCGCTCCCAGGCGGCACGGATCGGGCCGTCGGCATCCTGGGCCCCGTCGAGGTCCCCTCGACTGCCCGACTCCTCCAATGCCCGGCAGGTGGAGGCCAACTCCTCGGCCTCGATCGTCTGGTTGATCCCGTTCAGTCCATGAGCCTCGACGGGGATACCGCTCGGTTCGCCGGCCTGGAGCGCAAGGGCAATACCGGCCAAGCATCGAGCGGCCGACTCGAGGAATGACGCGTCCAGCTCGTGCACGAAGTCTGCGTCCCCGCCGCAGATCTCGTTGAGGGAGTCGAGCAACGGCTCCGAGCGGCCGTCCGGGCCCGGACGGCCCGGGTCCAGGGCCTTGAAGACCGCCCGCAACTCGGCCCGCCGGATCGGCTTGGCCAGGTACCCGTCGAAGTCCGACGCCAGGCAGTGCTCGCG
>JAFANO010000471.1 GCA_019232645.1 Planctomycetaceae bacterium
AAGGGATATCTCGAATTCGAGATTCCGGATTCGAGTTCCGAATGGCTCTTCCCGGGTTACGGGGACCTAATCACTTCAAGTCCGTCATAAACCTTTATAATTGAAAGAATTATGCTGGAGGACCGAGTTGCTCACTTCCTCCCTCACAAGTTTTTGCATTGCATATTGATAATTTAAAGCTAATGGCGAGGGCACAGGTCCCTGAAACCCAGGAAAAGCCTTCCGGATTCGCGATTTAATCCGGCATCTCGAATCCGGCATCTCGAATCCGGCATCTCGAATCCGGCATCTCGAATCCGGCTTCTCGAATTCGAGATCCGTACAGGATGCGCAATTGATCCGGAACGCGTCTGAGAGCCCTGGGATGGGTGGCCCGAGCCACCGCCGTCGTGGGATCCGCTGAGCCGGGTCGAACCGGAGGAAGGAGACGCGTCGTGAGCAAGCCCAACCCATTCTTTCGGGGCTCGGAGCTGCCCCGGCTGCTCGTGCTCCTGGTCATCCTGATCTTCGGGCTGGTCTATTTCTGGCACGTCCTCTCCGACAGGGATGTGCCCGCCGTCGAGCCGGTGGTGCGGGCCGACGACCCGCCTCGGCCTGTCGTCCCCGACCAGGCGCCCGAGTTCGAGTCGGTCACCGACAAGACCCCGGTCGGGCTCCGCGACATGGCGGCCTACGTCACGCTCCTCAAGCGTGTCGAAGCAACGTCCCCGGACGCCCTGGCCGGGAAGGGCCGGCGTGACATCCTCTACGCCCACCTCTGGGACAACCCCGCGCACTCTCGTGGCGTCCCCGTCCACCTGCTCGGCACCGCGTTCCGATCGATCCGTTACGAGTCGAAGAAGAGCCGGACCGGCTGGCTCCACGAGGCCTGGGTCGTCACGACCGACAGCCACCCGAACCCCTATGTCTGCATCTTCGAGGACCCGCCCAAGGGGTTCCCCCTCGGCGCGGCCATCTCCGAACGGGTGGTCTTCGACGGCTACTTCCTCAAGCTGATGGCCTACGAGGCGCGCGACGTGAGGCGCGCGGCGCCGCTCCTGATCGGCCGGATTGGCTGGACGCCGGGCCCGACGGCACATGGGGGCGGCCGCAGGGTCCGCCCCGAGTACTGGATGGCGCTGGTCATCGGCATCATGTTCGTGATCTCGCTCTTCCGCTGGGTCGCGGGACTGCGCCGGTCTCTGACGTCGGCATCGCGGTCAACGACCCCGCGCCAGCACCCCACCGACGTAATCGCCCCCGAGGCGCTGGCCGGATGGATCGAGTCGGTCTCCAAGGAGCACGAACCCGTCGCCGAGCCCGAAGAGCCCTCGCGCTGAGTGGGCGCCATTTGCTCCCTTGCTGCGCGGGCGATGGGCAATCGAATGCCCGAGGATGTGTCCCCGCCCCGGTCATCACTGGGGCGGAGGGATCGTCGCGCCTCTGCGGGATCCAGGGAAGAGGCGGAGATGGGCCGATTCGTCTCTTGTCGTCCCCAGCCCGGACAACGATCATGGCATCCATCCATTCGACCGGAGCAGGACGATGCCACGCCCCCACCGTCCGCGAGTTGAGCCGCTGGAGTCGAGGGACTTGCCCGTCGGGTTCATCGTCCCTCATCCGATCCCGATCACATCGAGCCAGTCCTCCGCGTCCGTGAAGCTGACGGCCAGCCCCTCGCCCTACCAGCCGGGAGAGCCGGAGAGCCTGACGCTGACCGAGACCAACACCAGCTTCCACCCCGAGGTCGTGTCGACCGGATCGGGGATCGCCGACTTCTGGGTGACGCAAGGGGATGTCGAGGTCTGGAGGCAGTCGAAGGACGGGCCGCATCCCCTCGGCCCGAGCTCACTTGTCGGGGTGCTCGCTCCCCGGCAGTCTCGCACGTTCTCGGCCATCTGGGACGGCCATTTCAACGAGGCCGCGCCCCCGAATCCCGCGGGCCCCTTCGTGTTCCACGCCGCAGTGGATAACCAGTTGGCCATGACGGGGGTCGGCGCCGCCATCAGCCTCGCCCCTCAGGCATCCCTGACCGTGTCGGCCGCAACGGACCGGCCCTCCTATCGCATCGGCCAGCCCGTCCGCATCACATTCACCGAGACGAACACCGGCCCCACCGCCGTCGGCGTCGACGTTGGCGGCCCGAGTGCCGTCACGATCACGCGCCAGGGCATCGAGGTCTGGAAGATGTCGGGCCCGATGGTCTTCCCTACGCCCGCCCTATTGCTGCAACCCGGCCAGAGTCGACAGGATACGATCGTCTGGCCCGGGCGATTCACGGAGCATACGTGGCTTCCCATGACTGGCACGTTCGTGGTCCACGGCACGCTCGACGGGACGCCGACTTCGGCCGTGTTTCGGGTCGAGAGATAATCGGCCCGAGGGATGACAAGGAGGGGCGGTGGCAAGCCTCCATGGGAAAAGGAGGGGAATGCCCGGATCACTCCCGACTCGCTTCGACGACTTAGATGGCTCGATGTCCGGAGATGGCACGCACGATGGCGATGCAGAGACACGCCCCAATGAAGGCGACGAAGATGCTCCCCCAGAAACCCTGCGTCCCGTGCACGAAGTAGCTCAACACGAACCCGCCGATCATGGACCCGATCAGCCCGACAAGGATGTCGCCGAGGATGCCATAGCCGCCTCCCTTCATCACCATGCCGGCGAGCCACCCGGCGATCAGCCCGACCACTGCCCACGCGATGATCCCACCCGGCATCAGAGCGATGTCCGCGAACATGATTGAACCCCCCATTCTGATCGTAGACGTCGATGCGGAGAAAGACCCATCAGAGTTCGACGGGAATCGCTCATGCAAAAAGGATGCCGAAATCGAGAGCCGGCCACGGGAAAGCGATCAGCAGCGGACGACCTGGACCTCGACGCCGGCGTCGGATCGGCACCCTCGCCTGTCCCGCCACCGTCAACACCACCCGACGGCCCAGAAACCCATCTCGCCCCCTCACCCATCGGATGCGCAGGGCCGGGTGGAGGCGTGCGTGGCTCGACACCCGGCCCTCGGCCCGATCACGTCCCGGGGCGCGGCCGGGTCGACGAGTGGGGGGGAGGGTTGGGGACCCTCTCCTTCCCTTTCTCATTCTCCTTCGTCTGCGGGGCCTCGGGCATTTCCTCGATGATCGTCGGCTTGCGCATCTTGGGCCCCTCATCGTCGACGTCGAGCAGGGCGCGGAGATCATCCAGGTCCTGCTGGAGGTTGTGCACGTCGCGGTGCAACGCCTTGAGCTCGGCCAGGACCCGCTGGAGCGGGTCGTCCGAGCCCTCGCCGTCGGTGACGATCAGGAGGTTGTCCTCGGGGATGACCCGGTAACTCAAACCGACCTGGTCGAGTAGCAGCTTGAGGCCCGACTTGAGCCGGACCCCCTCGAGCTCGAGCTGGACCTCATCGTCGGGCCGCAGTTGCTGGCGGTCGAGCGCGGCGCGGTCAAGGACCACCGGCGCACGCAAGCTCCGCCCCAGGTGGCGACAGACCTCGTCGAGCCGCGTCGGTGCGCTGAACGGCAGGACGAACGGCCGCTCCAGCGCCTCGACGACCGAGACCGAGGCTGCCGCGGCGTGCGAAGGCTCGTCGAGACGGTCCTTCTTCTGGCGATCGTCGGCCTGATCGTCGGCCTGCTCTTCGACCTTTGGTTGGCCCTCCCGCTCCTGGGCTTCGGTGGTCAACCGGGCGGAAGCAATCACCGCGGCCACCACCAGCCCGACGACCAGGGCGGAACGCAAGCCCCTCATCAGTTGAAGTCTCCCTGGGAACCATGATCCCCGACCACAGCCGATGTATTCTACACGGAGAACGCTCCCCTGGCACGGGGTCGGTCCCCCGCCGGGGGACGCTGATTCCGGATGCCTGGCGCGTAGACCCGTAGTAACGATACGGCAGAGGAGCGAGTTCAGCCGGACCGTCTCCAGCCAGGGCGCTATGACCAAGGACAACTACGGCCGCGACCACGAGAGTTGACCCCATCCTCGTTTCGCGGGAAGATGGAATGGTCTTCCTGCCCCGCTGGGGAGCTTCTCCATGGCCCTCGCCCTCAGCCATCGCAGGCACCGTCTTGTGAACCTCGCGCTCTGCTGGCTCCTCCCCCTCGCGGCCGTCCGGGCGGCGGAGGGTCCGTCGCCTGATGTGACCGAACCGCCCGCCTTCGGCGAGTTCCTGGTGGTCCCGCCGCGGGACCACGTCCTGACCACGCCCGACCTCCCCGAGGCCGATTGCCACCTGAGCAACGCCGACCTGGCACGGATCCTGGGCAAGGTCAACGCCATCTGGAACAAGGCGAGGACTCACCGGGGCCTCGGGTTGCTGATCCACGAGCCGGCCGCGCGGTGGGAGACGCGGCACGGGCGTGCAGGCTCTGGTCCTGGCGTGCCGAGGTCCCCGGCCCAGGCGCCGCCGACGCCCGCGCCGAATGCGACGCGATCCCGACCTCCGGCGATCGATGGGACTTGCACGCCGCCGCGGCATCGGATACCCAAGTACAACGTGCGGGACGCTCCGCGACCCGCTGGACACGACGTGACGTGACCAGACCCCACGAGACCACCCCATGTCGATGCACGACCTGATCCGCCAGCTTCGCGAGCCGAACAAGGCCAAGATCGTCCTGCTGGTGGCCGACGGACTCGGCGGCCTTCCCATCGAGCCGGGCGGCAAGACGGAACTGGAGACCGCGCGGACGCCCCACCTTGACGCCCTGGCGGCCGAGGGGATCGTCGGCCTGAGCCTGCCGGTCGCCCCCGGCATCACCCCCGGCTCCGGGCCCGGACACCTCGGCCTCTTCGGCTTCGACCCGCTCGACCACCAGATCGGCCGGGGCGTCCTCGAGGCGCTCGGCATCGGCGTCGAGGTCGGGCCCAAGGACGTCGCCATCCGGGGCAACTTCTGCACCATCGACGCCGAGGGCCGCGTCACCGACCGCCGCGCCGGTCGCATCCCCACCGAGACCTGCGAGAAGCTCGTCGGCATGCTCCGCGACGCGGTCCAGATCGACGGGGTCGAGACCCTCGTCGCGCCGGTCCGCGAGTATCGCCTCGTCGTCCGCTTCCGGGGCGAGGGCCTGGGCGACAACGTCGCCGACACCGACCCGCTCTCGACCGGCCTCCACACCCTCGAGCCCAAGGCCGGCGACGCCGCCTCGGAGAAGACCGCGCGGGTCGCCGCCGAATTCCTCCGCCAGGCCAAGCAGATCCTCAAGAACGAGAGACCCGCCAACTTCCTGATGCTCCGCGGCTTCGCCAAGTTCCCCGACATCGCGACGATGGCCGACGTCTACGGCGTCAACGCCGTGGCCATCGCCGTCTACCCGATGTATCGCGGCCTGGCGCGGCTGGTCGGCATGACCGTCGTCGACCCCGGCAAGACGATCGCCGACCAGATGGAGGTCGCCAAGGCGAACTGGGGCAAGTACGACTTCTTCTTCATCCACTACAAGTACACCGACAGCACGGGCGAGGACGGCAACTTCGCGCGCAAGGTCGAGATGATCGAGGCGCTCGACGCCGAGGTCCCCAAGCTCCGGGCGCTCAACCCCGACGTCCTGATCGTGACCGGCGACCACTCGACCCCCAGCCGGCTGCGGTCGCACAGCTTCCACCCGGTGCCGACCCTGCTCTGGGCGCCCGCCACGGTCCGCCCCGACCTGGTGACGACCTTCGGCGAACGCCCCTGCCTGCAAGGCGGCCTCGGCCAGTTCCTCGCCAAGGACCTGATGCCGCTGGCGCTAGCCCATGCCGAGCGGTTGCAAAAGTTCGGCGCCTGAGACGCCCGCCTGATACGCTCCCCAGAACGTTCCTGCACAGTCGGGGCGGCGGGGTGGCTGGGGTCTCGTCTTCGAGACCCCGGTTCTCGTGTGCCTCAGTCGATGGACCATTCCGGAGGGATACGATCCGGCCGGAGGGGATTCCTTCCCCTCCCCTCGAACCAACCGGCGCTGGACCAACGCCATTCTTCGGCCCGCAGGACCAGTCCGCGCCGCACCGGATTCTGGTGGACATCGTCGATCGTCGCGGCCAGCGTCCGCGGCTCGATGAGGTTGCGGTCGTAACCCCCTCCGGATTGCCAGAACAGCCGTTCCGAGCGCCCGCCGCGGACGCGCGTGATCCTGGACAACCAACGAGGCGCATGGGCCTCAAGGTAGGCGACCCCCCGTTGCCCGACCGGCTGCTTGATGGCCTTGAGGATGGGCGCAATCCGCGAGTCAGGGCGTCGAGGCCATAGGATCAGATGCGCATGCTCGGGCATGAAGACATAGGCCCAGAGGTCGAAATCGAGCCGGACCCTGGCCCTCTCGATCGCTTGGGCGAGCCAGGTGCACGTCCGTTCGGCGTCCAGGAAGCGGAACCTTCGGTAGCAGGTGAATGTCAGTTCATGGGCCTGTCCCGGCTCATCGAAGTGACGTCGCCGATGGGCTCGCTCCCAATAATCCATGAGATCAAATTAAAGCAATTCCGAGTCGCCGACAAGGTATCGATCGGTGTCGATGGCCCTGTCCCGGGGTCTCGAAGACGAGACCCCAGCCACCCCACCGCTTCTATTGCCGGGCCAATTTCGTAAAGTCCGTGCGTATGCGGTCTCGAAAACGAGACCCCAGCCACCCCGCCGAACGAAGCATCCGAAGGCAAGACGGATTGCTGTGAAGGAGGAGCACGTGCGATTCGCGATCCTTTTGGAACCGACGCCGACCGGTTTCAGTGCCCATGTTCCCGATCTTCCGGGCTGTGTCGCTGCCGGCGAAACGCGCGAGGAAACCCTGCAATTGATCCGGGATGCCATCGAGTTCCATTTCGAAGGGATGCGCCTGCACGGCGAGCCGATCCCCGAGCCGGCCTCGATGTGTGAGTACGTCGAGGTCCGCCACTCGATCGGTACTGCCTGATTTTCTCCGTTGATTGGGCCGGGTTCGGAGGCCCCGAGGGACCGGCAAGCGGACCGAGGGCACTGACGAGAGCAGGTGGAGACGATCCGACGGCTGAAGGCCGAGGGCAAAAAGGTCGCCGCCATCGCCCGCGTCGTGGGTTTGTCCCGCCCCACGATCTACTCCGTGATCGGCGGCGGGGTGGTTCCCATGTGCCTCAGTCGATGGACCATTCCGGGGGATACGATCCGGCCGGAGGGAATTCCTCCCCCTCTCCTCGAACTCACCGGCGCTGGACCAACGCCATTCCTCGGCCCGAAGGACCAGTCCGCGCCGCACCGGATTCTGGTGGACATCGTCGATCGTCGCGGACGGGTGGCCGGGGTCTCGTCTTCGAGACCCCGGGGTATCGACCTCGGATCCGGGTCTCAAAGACGAACCTCTGGCCGTTTCAATGGCTTATGACGAGGGCAAGGGTCAGGGCAAATGGATAGGTGCCATGGGTTCTTTCGCGAACCCGTGCACGAAGGTGCAGGCCGGGGCGCACGGTTTCCGAAGATGGAACCCGTGGCACCCATGTCGATCTCTTGCCGATTTTGAAGGGCCGAACGCCCGGGGCTGCCCTGGCCCGCCGCCTTCGGCAAGCCCACGAGTCTCAGCGTTTACCGGTGGTCTGCGCCTCGGCGAATGCCGAGTCGAAGAGCCGGCCGGCGGCGGCAAAGCCCATCTTCTCCTTGACGAAGCGGGCGGCCTCGGCGGCGCCCTGTTCGCGGTCCATGCCCGAGTCCTCCCACTCGACCGAGAGTGGGCCGTTGTAGCCGATCTGGTTCAGGGCCCGCGCGATCTCCTCGAAATCGATCTGGCCGCGGCCCGGCGAGCGGAAGTCCCAACCCCGCCGCGGGTCGCCGAAGCTCAGGTGCGAGCCGAGCAGGCCCGACCGGCCGTCGAGCGTCCGCGCCGCGTCCTTGACGTGCATGTGGTAGATCCGGTCGGGGAAGGCGCGGAGGAACGCCACCGGGTCGACCATCTGCCAGTGGAGGTGGCTCGGGTCGTAGTTGAACCCGAACTCGGGGCGGAAGTCGAGCGCCTGCAGCGCCCGCTCGGCCGAGTAGAGGTCGAAGGCGATCTCGGACGGGTGGACCTCCAGGCCGAACCGGACGCCGCACTCGCGGAAGACGTCGAGG
>JAFANO010000502.1 GCA_019232645.1 Planctomycetaceae bacterium
GGGACAGTTCGCCGTGGCGCTGTGGGACCGCCGCGGGCGGACGCTGCTCCTGGGCCGCGACCGGGTGGGGATCTGCCCGCTCTATTACGCCGAGCGCGACGGCTGGCTGCTGTGGGGCTCGGAGGTCAAGGCGCTGCTGGCGTCGGGACTGGTCGCGGCCCGGCCCGACCTCAAGGGGATCGATGACCTCTTCCACTTCTTCTCCGCCCCGCCGATGCGGACGCTGTTCGAAGGCGTCAAGCTGCTCCCGCCCGGTCATTTCCTGAGAGTCGCGGGTGGGCGGACGACGCTCCACCGATACTGGGACCTCGACTTCCCCGACGCGGGCCAGGAGCGCCGGCTGGAGAACCCGACGCCCCTGGTGGACCAACTGGAGGGCCTGCTCCGCCGCGCGGTCGAGCGACGGCTCCGGGGCGACGTGCCGGTGGTCAGCTACATCAGCGGCGGGCTCGACTCGACGGTCGTCCTGGGCCTGAGCAGCCGGCAGCGGGGCCGGGCGGTCCCGTCGTTCACGATCGGGCTCGACCGCGCGGGGCCGGACGAGCGCGCGCAGGCGGTCGAGTCGGCCGAGGTGCTCGGCTCGCCGTTGACGATGGTGACGATGGGCCGCGACGACATCGCCGCCGCGTATCCCGATCTGGTCCGCGCCGCCGAGGTCCCCGTGCTCGACACCTCGTGCGCCTGCCTGCTGCGGCTGGCCTCGGCGGTCCACCGGCAGGGCTACAAGGTCGTGCTCACGGGGGAGGGGGCCGACGAGGCGCTGGCCGGCTACGTCTGGTTCAAGGCGCAGAAGATCAGGAATGCCTTCGTCGCGCGGTTCGGGCGGGCCGTCCCGGCGGCGCTGCGCCGGGCGATCCTCCGCTCGATCGGGGGTGGCCCTTCGCGGTGGCCGTCGCTGTACCCGATCGGAGGCGCCCGCACGGCGCAGCAGGAGCTTTACGACGTCCTGGGCCAGACCCGGGCATTGCTCTACTCGGGCGGGATGTGGGATCGCCTCGGCGACCACTCGGCCTACGACGACCTGGGGATCGGCGGCGACCGGTTTCGCCGCTGGCATCCGCTCAACCAGTCGCTCTACGTCGGCTACAAGGTGATGCTGGCCGGCCTGCTCTTGTTCTCCAAGGGGGACCGGATCGCGATGAGCTCGTCGGTCGAGGCGCGGTATCCGTTCCTCGACGACGAGGTCATCGCCTTCTGCGCGGGGATTGACCCCGAGTACAAGCTGCACGGGCTGACCGACAAGTGGCTCCTCCGACAGGTGGCCGCACGGACGTTGCCCCGCCAGATCGCCAACCGCCCCAAGACGATGTTCCGCGCCAGCTGGTCCCGGACCTTCCTGGGGGCGTTACGGCCGACCTGGGTGGACCAGTTGCTCAGCCCCGAATCGCTCCGGGCGTCGGGCTAC
Organism: Planctomycetaceae bacterium; assembly: GCA_019232645.1. Taxonomy (GTDB): domain Bacteria; phylum Planctomycetota; class Planctomycetia; order Isosphaerales; family Isosphaeraceae; genus JAFANO01. The sequence continues at coordinate 1,406 of JAFANO010000502.1, forward strand.
TTCGACCCCCGCCTGGTCGCCCGCGCCCGGCGGGCCCGAGTGTCGCTCCCCCGGATCGACGCCCGGCAGCTCGGCCTCGACATGAACCTGACCGGCGTGATCGCGACCCAGCTCTGGCACCACATTTACTGCGGCGGAGGCCTGTGCGACCTGCCGACGTGGGCCCCGCCTGCCTCCCTCCGCGGCGGTGGGTCACGCCGTGACGGGCCACCCCTCGCAGACCTGCCCGTGGCCGCCCAGGCCGACTGATCCATCGAGGCCATCCACCACGACGCGAGGGTCGATGGTCCCTCCCCACCCGATCCCCGATCCCTCGGCGAGGTCATACGCTCCCCAGGAACTCTGTGTGCCCGCCGGGACGGCGGGCCCCTACGTCTCATACGCATTCCGGATATTTTGTGCACTCTGTCCGGATCTCAAATTTGAGATTTCAGATTTCCAATCAGCAGACCGCGCGCACGAAATCCCTGGAATGCGTATCAGACGCCTTCCAGAGAGTTTGTGCGCCCTGTCCGGATCTCAAATTTGAGATTTCAGATTTCAGATGAGCAGACCGAGCGCACGAAATTCCTGGAATCCGTATTATTGCCCCGCCGAGAGCGACCCGCCCGGGCTACCTCGGATGGGCATGCCCTCGGGCAGGGGCCTTGCGGCGACGAGGAAACCTCGCTCGTGAAGGTCG
>JAFANO010000510.1 GCA_019232645.1 Planctomycetaceae bacterium
TCGCCGGCCCCGGGGCGATGACCTTCCGGGGTGGCTCGTGGGTCGACAAGGAGGCCAAGCCCGCCCCCTCCTGGGTCACCGAGCCGAAACCCTCGGCGCTCGCCCAGCAGATCGGCGCGCAGTTCGCCCGCTATTTCCGGCCCGAGCGTCCGGTCATCGCGAACCTGGCCGAGGCCATGGACGATGAGCAGAAGGACGTGAGCCGGCTGGCGATCTCGGCGCTCCGCGCGGCGGGCGACCTCTCGATGATCGTGCCCATCCTGAGCACGCCGGAGGACCCCGCGCGGCGTCGGGCCGCCATCGGCGTCCTGCGCGCCGCGCTGGACCACGGCCCCGACACCTTGCGGGGCGTGCGCGAGGAACTCGACAACACCTACGGACCCGACTTGGGCGCGACCATGGAAAAGCTCCTCATCGGGTACACCTCGAGGGAGGCTCACGAGGACACCACGTTCAGGAACCTCGTCGACCTGCTTTCGAACGAGGACGTCGGCGCCCGCGAGCTGGCCCTCGACAACCTCCGCGTGCTGACAGGCCGCGACGATCTCGGCTACGACCCCGACAAGCCCCTGGGCCAGGGCCTGAAGGCGTGGAAGGACCTGCTCCGCGACCACGAGCTCCGGCCCGTGGCCGCCAAGAAGCCGGAGAAAGCTTCTTGAAGAAGAGGGATGTGCTCAGGGATCCAGACACCCTGCTGTGGAAAGCTGGGAAATCTCGGTGTTTCTTTCGAGATCATGGGGTTGAGGGATTCGCGGGATCCCTCTTTCGAGCTCGTCGAGGATTCCGTGAAGGCGGAAGAAAACGCCGCGGATCCGATTATTTCGACTTGACTCCATCTGGGAAAGGCCATAGATTCCCGCGACCGTTCCCGGCTCACAAGGAGGTGGGAGGGACGGAGCGAGTCCTATCACGGCTCGGTCCTCGAGGCGTGGACGGGGGTCCTCCCCGTGCGAGAGATTGCGCTTCGCAAGGAGGCAAGTCGATGCGGCGAGCTGACCCGAGGCACCCCTGGGCCCTGACGGCCCTCGCCGCGATCACCGCGCTGTCCCTAGTCGGGGCCGGCTCGTCCAAGAAACGCAGGGAAACGCCGCCGAAGGTCGAGGAGACCATTGGCAACCTCGCCTACATCCAGAGCAAAGGCGAGCTCCGCCTGGAGGGCGTGGGCCTGGTCGTCGGGTTGGACAATACCGGCTCGAACCCCGGCCCCTCCTGGTATCGCGACCAGCTCGTCGACGAGATGCGCAAGGCCGGCGTCGAGAACCCCAACAAGCTCCTGAATAGCTCGAACCTCTCGATCGTGATCGTCCGCCTCCGGGTTCCCCATGGGACCGACACCTCCGACCGCCTCGACGCCGAGGTCGAGCTGCCCCCCGGCAGCGGCACCAAGAGTCTGACCGGTGGCTACCTGCTGAGCACCCGGCTGCGCGAGATCCTGATCGCCGGCGGCTTGCCCAAGCAGGGCTCCGACCTGGCCACGGCGCAAGGCCCCGTGATGATCGGCACCGAGTCGATGCCGGACAATCCCCGGGTCGGCCGGATCCTCGGTGGCGGCCGGGTCAAGAAGGAGATGCCTTTCCAGATCATTATTCACGAGAATCGTCGGAGTTTCCGGACCGCGTCGCTCCTCCAGGCGGCCGTCAACCAGCGGTTCCACATGCGCGACGGGGTCAACGAGAATGGGATGGCCGTCGCCAAGACCGATCAGTACCTCGTCCTCAAAGTCCCCCGCGTCTACCACCACAACCAGGACCGCTACTTCCGGATCGTCAAGCTGTTGCCGATCGTCGACACCCCCGGGCTCCGCTCGCGGCGGATCGCGGAATGGGGTAAGGACCTGCTCGACCCGGGGAAGGCCGGCATCGCCGCGCTCCGGCTCGAAGGCCTGGGCGTGACGACGATCGAGACCCTCAAGGCCGGCCTGGCCAGCCCCAACGCGCAGGTCCGGTTCTTCGCCGCCGAGGCGCTGGCCTACCTCAACGACGCCTCGGGCGCCGACGTCCTGGCCGAGGCCGCCGTCAAGCAACCCGAGTTCCGCGCCTACGCCCTGGCCGCGCTGGCCGCGACCGACCAGTCGGCGGCGCACACCAAGCTGGTCAAGTTGATGGACGTGCCCGAGATCGAGGTCCGCTACGGCGCGTTCAACGCGCTGCGGACGCTCGACCCCCACGACCCCTTCCTCGGCCAGGTCCGCGTCCTCGACGAGCCGGCCGAGCCCGAGGAGGAGGGCGAGTCGTTGTCGCTGGCCATCGCCGGCACCGCGAGGAAGCGGCGGTCGACGCGCGAGGACCCGTTCGCCCTTTACGTCGTCGACTGCGACGGCCCCCCCCTGGTCCACGTCGCTCGGACTCGCCGCCGCGAGGTCGTCGTCTTCGGTCGCAACCAGAAGCTCCTTCCCCCGGTCGTCCTCGGCACCGGCGACATCCTGCTCAACGCCGCCGACGGCGATGAGGCGATCCAGCTCAGCAAGATCGTCCCCAGCCCGTACGGCGACGCCGATCAGAAGGTCCTGGCGTCCCTGGAGCTCGGCGACGTGCTCCGCCAGGCGGCGAACCTTGGGGCGAAGTATCCCGACGTCGTCACCATCCTCCAGGCCGCCTCAATTCAGAAGAACCTGTGCGGCCCCCTGGTCGTCGACGCCGTCCCCGGAGCCAGCCCAACGTACATCGACGCCGCGATCCTGGGAAAGGACACGACCAAGAAAGATAGCGACGTCATCCGGACCAAGATGGAAGTGACCAAGAAAAAGAACTTCTTCGGCCGCCTCTTCCGCTGGGGGAGTGGGTGACGCCCAGGAACCATCCCGTTCCTGGGGCGTGACTGCGAGGACCCTCCTTTCGCATCAATCCCCTCATCCATCCGTTTCACCCTATCCTCCCACGTTACCAGGATTGGCTTGCAAGGCCGAGCTACTCCTGGCCCGTCCTAAAGTCGCACGCCGCGTTGTTCGAAAAATAGTCTTGACGGTCAGGTCCGCTACGGCATGGAGGCTGTGATCGACCTCTCTGCGTCCCTGGACCGGGCAGCCCCTCGCGAGGTGCGGGGGGCGTTTCGTCAACTCGCGTCGGGGAATCGGGTCAACGACCCGGGTCCCCCGCACCAAACCGGCGTTTGGGACATAAAATCCTGATAGAACTTGGCTTGAGTGCGAGTACGTGGGGGATGGGGGCGGGGTCGGAGCGCAATCCACGATTGCCGACTCGGGAGGTGGAGTCCCGCGCTGTTGGGGAATCCGCGCCGACGAGCCGGGGCTGTCACTGCGCCGACATGGGTCAGCGGAGGGGTGAGGAAACCTCCGAGGTCTCGCACCAAACTTGGGCGAGTGGAGTCCTCGATAATGAAAAAGGTGTTTACAACCGGCCAGGTCGCGAAGATTTGCAAGGTCGCGCCCCGGACCGTGAGCAAGTGGTTCGATTCGGGCCGCTTGCGTGGATATCGTATTCCCGGCTCGCAGGATCGACGGATTCCCCGCGAGCATCTGCTGCGGTTCCTCAAGGAGCACGGTATGCCCCTAGGGGATCTCGAGGCCGAGGTTTATCATAAAATTCTGGTCGTCGGCGCCGATGCCCCGCTGCTCGCGAGCCTCCGCGAGCAACTCCGCGAGGGGGACGACTTCCGGATCGAGTCGGCGGCCTCGGGGTTCGAGGCGGGGATCCGCGCCGAGAGCTTCCACCCGGACTGCATCGTTATCGACCTCGCCGTCGGCCGGATCGAGGCGGGCCAGATCGCCCAGAACCTCCGGAAGAGCCCGGACCACCAGTCTACCATCCTGATCGCGCTGAGTAGCGACGAACCGAGCGAAGAGATCTACTCGCTCGGCTTTAACGACGCCTTCAAGAAGCCGTTCGATGGCGCCCTCCTCGCCGAGCGGGTCCGCCGCCTGATCTCGCAAAAGAAGGCCGAGGAGCCCTGATACGCATTCCGGATCTTTTGTGCACTTTGTCCGGATCTCACATTTGAGATTTCAAATTTCAAATCAGCAGACCAGTGCACAAAATTCCTGGGACCCGTATGAGTCCAACGCGTGCCTACAGGCCCCACGTCCATCGACGAGCCCGAGGGAAGCCCTGGTCATCCTCGGGACGAACCCCGGGCTCGTTCGATAACGTCCACGACACTCGCCCCGCGCGTCGCGATCGCTCATAATCCAGACGGCGGATCCCCAAGCTTGCTCCCGAGCGTCCTCCGAGCCCACGATGGTCAAGGTCATCGGGCCGTCTCGCGTCTGGACCGTCGGCCGCCTGGCGCTGGCGGCGGGGGCCTGCGCCGCCTT
>JAFANO010000521.1 GCA_019232645.1 Planctomycetaceae bacterium
CGCGTAACAGTAGACAAAAGTATGGAATGCCAGACAAGACCAAAAAGCGTTGAGCTGCTTCACGCCCCTCTGGCGCCAGCCAGCACCGCCATCAGGGCGATGACGACGACACTGACCAGAGGGTGCTGCCGATTGAGAGTGGAGCGAGGATCCTCCAGCTCCTCGAAATGGCGGATGACCTCGTCCACTCGACTTTGGCCATTGGGAGTCACTTTCGGCGCCCTGGACATTTCGGCGCCGAACCTTCGGCGCATCTAAGTCCTTGTGGATTATGGAATTATAAGATCAGAGCTGGGGCGTCGGCGCCGATCGCGATTCGACGCCTGGAATCTTGCGGGTCAGCGCTCCACCACGACCTGCGAATATTTTCCGGCCGCCAGGGGCCCGGCCTCCGGTGGGCAGGCGCGACCACGCAGGAGATGGCAGCAGTCTCGGGGACAGTTAGCTACGCTGAGGGCCGTAATGGCCAAAGTCGAGTGAAACACGAGTCGGGAGCGGCGGGTGCGATCCTGAAAGAGTTGAAGAAGCTCGCCACGGTGAGCCGCAGGGCGAATGGTCACGAGGATGTGGGGAAGGCGATCAGTTACTTCGGCAACCAGAACAAGAAGGGCCGGATGGACTATGCGACCTGGGAGGAGGAGAACTTACCCCTCGGTTCGGGCATGACGGAGGCGGCGTGCAAGGTGCTGGTGAAGCAGCGGTTGTGTGGCTCGGGGATGAAGTGGAAGGAACCGGGAGCAGCGGCGGTGTTGAGTGTGCGGTGCCTGACGTACACGACGGAGCGTTGGTCGCAGTTCTGGAGCAAGATCGACCGTGATGGATTCCCGGTTGCGGCATGAGGAGTGAAGTGAGAGGGTGGCGAAGCAACATCAATCCGAGGTCGGACCCGTCGAGGATGTACCGTTCGCCGTGTCGCCGTAACCAGCCGCGGAACTCCGCCGGGCGGCCCAGTTCGTCATCGCCGGTGACCCAGGCATGGGGCAGGTCCTTGCGGCATCGCTCCAGGAGGTCGACGGCGAGGCGCCACGCCTCCTGGAACGTGACGTCCGCAGGGACGTGAGTCTTCTTACGGCGGTCCGGGTCAGTCGCCCACTCCTTGGGCAGATAGAGCCGCCGGTCCAGAGGCGCATACCCACCGGGGGTGGCGTAGATGAGGAAGACGCCGAGTTGGCAATTGTCCTGCTTGCCGAGCCGGCCGCACCCCTGCCGCGCCACCCCGCACGACTCGGTCCCCGATTTGGGGAAGGCGCTGGGGTCGAGCACCAGGATGGCCTGCTCGTTCCCGAGCGCCTCGCGGACGTCGCGACGCAACTCCGCCATGACGTCCTCGTCGTCCCACTTGCCGGCGCCGACGAAGAACTGGACGGGCTTGCGGTGGACGCCGGCCTCGACGGCGATCGGCTCGCAGGTCTTGCGCTGCAGGCCGCTGAGCAGTCCGCGGATGACGAGGGCGGCGTTTGTCCGCTGTTCGACACGGTAGAAGCAGGGCAGGTAGCGTTCCAGGAACGCAGTGAGCCGGTCCTGGCAGCCTCGGACTTGGTCAGGTGTCACGGTAGCATCGGCCAGGAGGGCCTGGGCTTCGGGGTGATCCAAGAGTGACATGGCGTCCCTCCCTTCGTACTCCTCCACCCCTTATCGTAACCTCTGTAATATCAAAGCAATAGTAGAAACGGCGACAGTCCAAATAGGAGGACTACACTCCAATTGTAAAACTTATTTTGGAACGGCTCCAAAGCGGCGCGCCAGGTCGCGCTTCTGGATCTCCTTGATCACGTCCCAACCGACGCCCAGGTGCAGTGCGACGTCGCGGATGGTCATGCGCCGCGACAGCTCCAGGGCGTAGCGTTCGAAGGGTCTGGTGTAGCTCCGACGCGGGTCGACGAAGGGGACCTCGACCTGGCGCACCCGGCCACAGGCCGAACATTCGACGCGCGGGATGGGCAGGACCACGAAGGTCGACCGGCCGGCGATGGGCAGCGACCGGAAGCGGCGCGTGACGCACCCGCGCGGCCGGACGTCGCGTGCCCCGCAGGCCGAGCAGCGGCAAGTCTCGGGTCCCTGGCGGATGGTGAAGATCACCTGGCCGCCTTGATAGTCGGTGCGGGTGTACCGGTAGCCGCGGATGCCGAAGGCGTGATACAACAGGCTGGTAGACATGCTGACCTCCGGGTTGGGAGCCTCTGACGCAACTCCCAAGGGAATCAGCATGTCCGCCTTCTTTCAACCCCCCGCGCGCTGCCGCCGGATGAACCTTCTATAGGGAATTGGCGAGTCAAAAGGAGTGGGAAGCCAAGCGTGACAAGGAGAAGTACGAACGGTTCGAATAATTGAACGGGGCTTCGCCGTTCGCGCCGGGGTCTCGTCCGCGAGACCCCAGCCACCCGGCCGCGAGGGGCAAGGCCGGGATCAGGCCGCACGCCGGGCGATCCTGCGTCGGGCGTAGTCGGCGAGACCGACGACGATTGAGATCGCGCCGAGCACGAAGGAAGGGGGGGCGGGGACGGAGAGCGCGTCCAAGTTCGGGTCCGCGCGGAACTCGGTGTGCTGCTCATAGTCGTAGGCCATGCCGATCAGCGGCCCTTCTCCGTCGAACTGGCCCATGAATTCCAGGCCCATCGGGGTCCCGTCGGCGGCGTAGCCCATCGGGACGGTGATCCCGGGGACGCCAAGGATGTTCCCCTCGAACTCCGCCGGCAGGTAGCCGTAGATCGAATAGGTGTTGTCGGGAATGCCCGTGTAGGCCTGGTACGGGGCGATGTATAGTCTTGTCGTTCCAGTTTTTCCTACAATGATCCTGGTGGAACTGAGAACAAGGACACGGATTTGGCCGACTCCAGCG
>JAFANO010000561.1 GCA_019232645.1 Planctomycetaceae bacterium
CGCGGAAGACCGAGCGGCGGAGCGGAGACCATGCCGAAGGCTGGTTCGTTACTGTGCTCATCGCATACCAATGGTGCTGATCGGCTCGGTAGTCGTGAGGGCTGCTCCGGCCGGGGCGACGGACCTCCGCGCTCGGTCCCGTCGCCCCCGAATCGTCCCCTGAGCGGTGTCCTCGAGATCCCGGCGGGAATCTACTTCCCCTTGAAGAGCGGGGCGGTGCTGCGAGCCCCGGTCGCCTTGCCCGCTTCCTCAATCGCCTTGCGAACCCCGGTGACGGTCTCATCGAAGTACATCGGCCCCGCCTCGACGTTCCACTGGTCGAGCGTGAAGTCCTTGCCCAGCCCCTCCTTCTGGAGCCGCTTCTCCGTGTCGTAGGCCAGCAGCATCCCGCGCACGGCCGCCGTTTCCACGTCCCCCGTGCCGAACTTCGAGTTGCCTTGGTCTCGGATGAGCGGCGCGAAGGCGACCCGGCTGGCGCCGAGTCGGGCCGCTTCCCGCAGCGACACACGTCCGACCGCCTCTATCAGTTCGAGCGACAGGGTGTTCTCGTCCCCGAGTCCGACGAGGAGCAGCGCCTTCGCATTGATCGAGTCCTTGGGCGGCGTGATGAGGATCGTTTCCAGTTGGTCCCCCACGAACTCGCCGCGCTCGCGGAGCGAGGCGATCACGCCGCCGAGCCGCTTGTCCAGCTCGACCGGCGCGCCGCCCATCCGTTTAACCCCTTCGGGGCTGTACTTGAAGTAACAAACGACCTGGAGCGGAGTGTCCGCGGTGTAGGGCCCCTCCATCCTCGCCTGGATCGTCACCCCGTGAGGGGCCTGGAGCGGCTGCTCCTTGACGTCCTGGGCGGCCTCCGGACGAACGCTCGAGAACATCAGGCTCGCGAAGAGGGCGAGGGCCGCGAGTGGCGGCGGCAGAAGCCATTTCATGGCGCCTCCGGTGGCAGGTCCAAGTTGACGAATCATATTTCACTGCTAGAATGTGAAATCGATCCAGACGGTGACGTAATCCATGGCCTTGGCCGGGGGATTCTCCTGCAGGTACGGGCCGGGGAAGAAATGGACATAGCTCGCCAGGATGGCGGTGTGACGTGTGGCCTGCCAGGCCACGGTGAGCGAGGGGGAGCTCCCGATGTATCGCGCCTGGCTCGGAGTCCCCGGCCGGAGGGGCACGCCGGCCAGGCTGTAGATGCCGTCGTCCAGGCTCTCCCGCCAGAAGAAATTCCAGTCCGCGGTCATCGTCACTTTCTCGCCGAAGTTGAGATCGAGGACGGGGTGGAGGTCGATGATGTTCTGGGGACCGATGGTGGGGTTCGCGAGGTTGAAGTAGGCGCCGGATGGGAAGAGCGGATTGAACGTCTGGAGGTTCGGCGAGCGCGGGTTCAAGTCGCCGCTGGCGACGTCGAATCGCACGCCGAACCGGGGGCTCAGCGGGAGCCCCTCGAAGTTATAACGGACGGCGCTCGCGGCGGTCCAGGCGTCGATCTCGCCGTGCCCGAAGGTGCCGAACTGCCAGACGTATTCGCCGTTGTATTCCCAGGGCATCGGCCTTCCCCAGATGCGGGTCCCGAGCGAATGCCGGAGCTCCCGTCCGGTGCCCTGGTTGTAAACGGCCAGGTCGTTCTCGTAGCCGAGGTAATAGAGGTCGGCGTGCCCGTCCGGCACCACGGCGAGCGGGTGGACCGCATAGACCCCCCAGAGCGAGACGTGGGGGTTCGGGTCGTCATCGAAGACGCCCGGACGGTTCCGGACCGGCTTCGACCAGAACCCGTCCACCTGCCACTCGCCCGCTTTCAGGAGCATCCGCGCCGCGTCGAACGAGCGACGAAGGTTTACACCTTCGCGAACGTCGATGAGGCGCCCCGATCCGTAGAACATCTCCTGACGGCCGGGCCGAAGAGTCAAGGAGTTCGATTCGTCTTGGCCCCATCGCCACACGAGGTCCATGAACGCTTGATGGGCGTCGAAGACGTCGACGTCGATGTCCGGGCGCGGGCCGCCGATCAGGCCATTCTCGAAGCCGCTCTGGATCTGGCCGAACAAGCGGATGTTCGGCCCGAGGTGCAGGTCTCCGTGCAGCATGTACCGCTGAACGAGGTCGTTGTTGTTCCCATGCGTATTGGCGGGCCCACTTCCGAAGAATGGGTTCTGATTGAACTCGAAGCGGGGACGAGCCGTACCGCCGAGCGACAAGTAGTCGTCGTCGCCCCAATCGTCCAGAGGGATGTACTTGAGGATGTCGAGAGGATCGGTTCGTCGGCTGGGGTCCTTGAGGTAGCTGTAGTCCTCGTCGTAGCGGAGCAGCTTGTAGTTCTCGAGGTTAGAGCCCGATATCGCCTGGCTGCCCGGCCCCAGGCGGCCGGGCGGGGCGGACGGAGCGGGGGCGTCGGTCGAGCGTTCGGGCCCCACCGCCGGCTCCTGACCGGCCGAGCGGGATAGCGACAGGGCCGACGGGCCCACCGTCAGGACGACGACCCCAACCAGGATGTACACTCGGCCTGAAGGCATCCCCATCCATCCCTGATCGTTGACGGTGCAGAGTGGCGTGTCATCCCCGGTTATCGGCGACGGCGTGACCCCGGCTTGATTGACTCGCAAAATCGTCACAGCCGCACTTCGCCTGGT
>JAFANO010000589.1 GCA_019232645.1 Planctomycetaceae bacterium
CTGGGCGAGCTCGGCCGGTTGTCGCGCCTTCTCGACCTCGTGGCGTCGGATCCGGATCGTCCCCCGACGGGATCCACCGCTTCCCGGGCGACGGCGCGTCGCGGTCGCGGTCGCGGCCCGGCCCCCGATCCGGGTCTCCTCGGGCCGGCCGCACGACCCCTGCGACCGCTACAAATTAGCAAATCGAGACATAAAAATCATTATCAGACGGTGTCCACCCTCGAAAAAATGTCGGCACGGTTCTGTCCTGTTAAGTTCGCCGGTATTTGGCGCGGTTTCTTCGAAGCTATCTGGCGCCATTGGCCGATAACCGGTTCATCCGACGGCGGGCTGTTTGACTCGCCGTCCTCGCGGTGCCCGAGGAGCGTTCCCGGCGATGGCGCAGTCTCCGCTCAACGGTCTCTCGGAGGCCGAGCGTGCCCTGGCCTTCGAGCGGTTTGAACTCCTTCGACCAGCCCTGGAAGAGGGAGTCCCGCTGGCCCGAGTGGCTCGCGACCGGGGCCTCGCCCTTCGCTCCGCGCAACGCTGGGCCGGCCAGTATCGCCAGGACGGGCTTGCTGGGTTGGTCCGCAAGGGGCGAAGCGACCGGGGCAAACGGCACCTCTCCGACACGTTGCGACAGGCGATCGAAGGCCTCGCCCTGAAGAAGCCACCCCTGTCCGCGGCGGCGATCCATCGCCAAGCCGTCATCCTCGCCGAGCGACTCGGGGAGCCTCCGCCGACCTACCGTATCGTTTATGCCGTGATCCGCGACCTGGACCCGGCCCTCTTGACCCTGGCCCATGAAGGGACGAAGGCCTATACCGAAGCCTACGATCTCATTCACCGCCACGAAGCAACCGCTCCCAACGCCGTGTGGCAGGCCGATCATACGGAACTGGACATCTGGCTGAAGGACGGGCGTGGGCGGCCCGAAAAGCCGTGGCTGACCATCATCCTCGACGACTACAGCCGCGCCATCGCGGGCTACGCGTTGTCGTTCTCCGCCCCGTCGGCGATCCACACGGCCCTGGCGCTGCGCCAGGCGATCTGGCGCAAGGGCCGACCGGGCTGGCAGGTCTGCGGCATCCCCGGAATCCTCTATTCCGACCACGGCAGCGACTTCACGTCTCGGCACCTCGAACAGGTGGCCGCCGACCTGAAGATCCGCCTGGTCAACTCCGGGGTCGGGCGGCCCCGCGGCCGGGGCAAGATCGAGCGGTTCTTCGAGAGCGTCTCCCAGGTGCTCCTGCCGCGGCTGCCCGGCTCCGCGCCCGCCGGAGCCCGCCAGAAAGCGGAGCTGACGCTGGCTGAGATGACCGTGGAACTGGAGCAGTTCCTGGTCGATGAGTACCACAACGAACCCCACACGACGACGGGATTCAAGCCGCAGGAGCGATGGACGTCCGGCGGTTTCCTGCCGCGCATGCCCGAGTCGCTCGAGCAGCTCGACCTGCTGTTGCTGACGGTCCCGAAGACGCGGCGGGTCCACCCCGATGGCCTCCGGTTCTCGGGGCTGCGGTACATCGACCCGACGCTGGCGGCCTACGTGGGGGAGGAGGTCCTGCTGCGGTACGACCCGCGCGACATCGCGGAGGTCCGGGTCTTCCACGAGGGCCGCTTCGTCTGCCGGGCCGTCTGCCAGGAACTGGCCGGCGAGACGGTCCCGCTGCGCGAGGTCATCCGGGCGCGGGAACGTCGCCGTCGCGAGCTCCGCCGGACGATCCAGGATCGACGGCAGGTGGTGGAATCCCTGCTGGAGGCCCGCCGCGGGGACGCGACCGCGGGGACGCCGGAGGACGTCCCGGAGATCTCCCCGGGACCTTCACGGCCGGGGAGGACGCTCAAGCGGTACGCCGATGACTGACGCGTCCGGCTCTGCCTTCGTCGAGACGAAGGAATACCGGCGGTTCCGCGAGTTCTGCGACGCGTGTCGCCGCTATCGCTATATCGGGCTCTGCTACGGGCCGCCCGGCGTGGGCAAGACGCTGTCGGCGCGCCACTATGCCGACTGGGACCGGGTCGCAGTCGGCATAGTGGCGCGCCGACAG
>JAFANO010000602.1 GCA_019232645.1 Planctomycetaceae bacterium
GGGTGGCCGGACGATCTCGGCCCCGGCCCCGCTGAAGGTCGATGTGACCGTCGAGCCCCCTGACGCCACCCTCCCCCCGGACTGCCGGGTGGCGCGGGGGGCCAGGTACGAACGGATCAGCGGCAAGATCGTCGCCGACAGGATCGAGCGGGTCTACTCCGACGATCCCGAGTTGCGGGTGGTGTTCCTGCTGATCACGAGGGACCGACGAGACGATCCGAACCCGTTCTACATCATGGAGAACAAGGTCTGGAACGGGCTCTTCGCCAGGTTCGCCGCCGAGAAGCCCGAGGCCGTTCAGGATTCGAAGTGGAAGAGTACCCTGAAAGGCGACCCCACGGCGCCCGAGAACATCTGGCTCCCGGTCATGAACGTGACCGCGAACGAAGCCCAGGCATTCGCGACCTGGTTGGGGGGCCGGCTCCCCTCCTGCGCGCAGTGGGACAAGGCGGCGGGCGTGTACGATCGCGGGGGCCGGATGGGGCCCTTCGAAGGGACCTGGAAACCGGGCCAGAGAGACCCGCGGATCGCCGTCGGACGGACGGATGAAGGAGGTCCCGAGCCCGTCAATCGCGAGGCGAACAGGGACGTCAGCCCCTTCCGCTGCCGGGACATGGCCAGTAACGGCCTGGAGTGGACACGCGATCCGGAGAAGGCGGATGACAAGATCCTCCGCGGCCGAAGGTTCACCAAGGAGTCCCCCTTGATGTTCCAGTCCCTCGACGAGGGACGGATCGAGGGCGAGTCGGTGACGTACTCGGACAGGGAGACCGGCTTCCGCGTCGTCCTCGAGCTCGATCTCTGAGCCCCGCGGGCGGCTCGGCGTCCCTCCGCGACCGTCACCGGCCCGCTGCAAACTCGAATCCTAAAACGACTCGGTTCAATGTCGAAAAAACGCGAGAAGGATCTCCAGCGTGATCAGCAGGACGACGATGACCTCGAGGGTTTCCATCCGGTTCCCGCCCGCCTGCTGAACGAGGAGGTCGTAGACGTCGCCGACGGTGTCGAGCTTGCGGCGGATCGACTGCTGCCAGTCGCGGAGGTGGAAGCGGCTGGACGTCAGCTCGAAGACGCGGGAGAGGTACTGGTCGCCGATGAGCTTCAGCGCGTTGTCGGCCCGCTCGAAGAGGCTGGTGGCCTCGACCTCCAGCTCGCGGACGCTGCGCAGGGCCGCGTGGTGCGAGAACCAGAACGCCCACGGCCGGCGGCGGCGGGGCTCGGGGCGGATCTGGCGGTAGGCGGCCTCGAGCCGGTCGTCGAGCCGGTCGTCGATGTGCCGGAACTCCAGGAGCTGGACGTTGGCGAACTCGATGACCTGGAGCGTCTCGGCGCAGTCGCGGTCGGCGACGAACCCGGCCGCCCAGTCGAGCGTCACCACGTCGTCGGGCGTGTACGAGAGGCTCAGCCGGGTCGCCTCCGCGACCTCGGCGCGGCTGAGCGGCCCCGACTCGAGCCGGACCAGGCCCGCGATCCAGTCGGCGTGCTCCTGGAGCCAGTCGCCCCGGACGTCGCCGACCTGGAAGACGATGTATTCCTCGCTGATGGCGCTGTCCTCGAACCCGATGACCGCCGGGCGGAGCCGCTCGACCCAGGGGGCGACGACCCGCCGCGCCGACGCGGTCAGCGGGGCGGGCTCCGCCAGCTCGCCGGCCAGCCGCAACAGCGCGACGGGGTCCATCCACACCGGGAACTGCATCGCCAGCGAGATCGCCCCGAAATCGAACAGCGACAGCTCGGCGCGGGGCGGTTGGATGGTCGCTACCCCGCCCGGCAATGCCAGCGCCGAGCCATCGACGGCGACCCGGAGCGGCGCGGGGCGATACTGGATCGATTCGGGCGTCCGCCTCCGCCGCGCCAACGCCCCCGACTCCCCCGACAACAGCGTCCGGGCCCGCTCCAAGTCGATCTCGTAACCGATGTCGAAGGCGAACGCCAGGTGGATGACGACGTCGAGCGACTCCATAGAAGCTTGGATTCTCGTCAGGTTCTGGAGGCTTGGCAGGGCGAGCAACCGGAGTCTCAAGGAGAGGTCGAGTCGGTTTTCCGGGCCTTTCCAGTCCGGACGCCGCTCTCCTCGGGATCGTCGGCCGAGGCGCCGACCTATCATAGCGACTACTCCACGGCCGGCCAGGACCTTCAACCGCCACGACATCCTCGGGCAGACGACCGGGCACGGGCACATGATACACGATGACCCTCGATGGCCGTCCGAGCCAGGTGTTCGGCAACCTGGTCCTCCGCGATCACCCGCGGATCATCATCAAGTACACCTGAGACGGCCGCGCCTGGGTCCGATCTGCTCGGGACGGCGTTCCCATCACGCACCCTCGTGGCCTCGATCGAGGATGTGACAGCTCCGGGCCTTGATGATGAGATAGACCTCGGTGCCGCCGGTCAAGCCCAGGGCGGCGACGGCCGGCGCGACGACGCTGGCGATCCAGGTGACCGCACCGGTGCGGACCAGGACCTCGGCGTCGGGGCCGTGCGCGACGACACGATCGACCGTCCCTGCGATCACGTTGCGGGCGCTGAGGCCGAGGATCGGGCCCCGCGCGAGCAGGATGTCCTCGGCGCGGACCTCGACCGTCAGCCGGGTGCTGGGGGGCTGGTCGTGGAACGGGACGATCAGCGGCGGGCCGCCGAGCAGGCGGAGTCGGGTCTCGCCGCCGTCGGGGGCGTGGCCCTCCACCTCGGCCGGGAGGACGTTGCGGACCCCCTCAAGGTGGCCCG
>JAFANO010000685.1 GCA_019232645.1 Planctomycetaceae bacterium
ATTGGGTGCAACGCGTTTGGCCACAATTTTACTCATCTTGATGCGCTCCATGGAGAATATTAGCTAGAATTCGTATTGCAATCTTTTCAGCTCACGCGCACGAGAATCGACAGCGGGTCGTCGGGATTCCGTCTTGGTCGAGACCTCGGATCCGAGGTCTTCACGCGAGGGGTTCGATGCTCCCGACCCCGGCCAGTTCGGGACGCTCGAGGGTCGGAAGCATTACACCCGCTCCGAGGGGCATCCCGGAGTGAGTCCTGACCGCCCACGGCCGGACCGCGCTAGCCGAGGCCGGCGGTCTCCACCCGACGCTCCCTTTCTGATACTCAAGCAATCCTTGTTTGATAAACAGATCTTCTCAAAAGTCTCATCGATTTTTCGTTATTTGTTCGTCGAAGTCGCACGGTTCGGTCCTCGCGAGGCGCATGGCCCGGGGCTCGCGGGGATCACGTTCGCGTCGGGGAGGGCCGTTCGGCGGCAGAAGACCGATGAGGGCATCGAAGGACGAACGTCACCAAGGGAACCTTGCCCCAGAGTCTGGGACAAGACCCCTTGGCCTTCGCGGCAGGGTGATCGGGAGGAAAGACGGGAGAACCCACGTCATCGGGTTCCCCCCAGGTTACCATCCAGCCTCGATCCGAAGGCACAAGATCCATCCGAGGTCGCTCGCCGGCGGCGGCAGACATCCATCACCCCGGAGTCGTTACAGCATCAAATCGCGAAAGGAGGAAAAGCCGGGTGGTCGGTAGATTGATCGCGCCGTCAGGCGCCCCGCCGACCCCTCAGAAGGCCTCTCATCTGCAGGTGGCTGACCGGGAGGGTCGCCCCTTGGAGGAGGGAGACCAGCTTATTTTCCACCATCTGAGCGGGAGACAACACGGAACGGTCGTCGATCACCATCGATTCCTCGGGCACCGGGGCCGAGATCCGCGTCGAGACGCGACTCTCATGGTCCCGGTCATGCTTGAGGCCCTCGTGAGGACCCGCCTCGAAGGTCCGCGGTGAAGCGACCAACATCTCTTCATCCTTAGTCGAGATTGTCATTGGTGTTTTTTCTCGCATTACAACTCCGTTCCCATGTGCGCCGGCCCTGGCAAGCCGAACACGGGGGTCATTAGAGTGCAATTAACGTGCCCATTGCAAGAGCATTCGTCCGACAGAACACGATGACTCGAGGAATTCCGGCCGCGATCGGAGCGGGGGAACTCTCGCGAGCCCCGGGGCCGCCGTCACGACGCCAGTGGCGCCGGCCCGAATGCCTTACAATCAGTGCTTGTCGCTCTCCCTTGAGCATGCGACAACGTTCCCTGTCGAGCGTTTTTTCGCGGGGGCGAGATGCTCCCTTCGACATCGCCTGTGCCTCGATCAAATCCGATCATCGAGACGATGAGAGAAGCGTCGGGGGATGGTAGGATAGGAAAAAGGGAAACGATCATGTCCCATCCCCAAAATAGGGGCCTCCGGGATCCTTCTCCTTAGAGCTTCGCGGGTCCCTACCCACCCCTAATACGCGAAAATCCGCCGGAGCGCTGGAACATCTCCTCTGGGGCCGCCAGTTTTGGTGCGCGCGGGCGAGCGTCGGGCGGTACCTTCTGCCGGGCGGGGCCGCCTCAGACCGCTCGGGCACGCGCACCCACTGGAGAGAGCCAAGAAATCTCCTCCGCGCACGAACACGGCTATGTGGATCTGTACCGGCGCAATTCTTGCGAATGGTTTTGCATCCGGGGGAGTGATACCGGATCCTCCCATCCGGCCGTAGCCACTCCTGTGGTCCAGATTGCATTGGGGTCATCGAGCCAGGAGAGGGTCTTCCCTCGAAAGAATTCCGGATTGCGATTAGCGTCTTCGCCCCGGAATGCCGTAGATCTTCGAAGAGAGAGATTTCGACCGATCGGGCGGGGGAGTTCGGCACATCGAATTGCCCCTCGAACGGCGATCTTTCGGACGGGATGTGGGCAATCCGCAGGGACTCTCGCTAACGTAAATAGCCGATTTGTCCCCAAGCACCAAGCCGTTTCGGCCTTCCCCAACGTTTCTCCTCGGGCAAGCCGCTATCGCCTCCCAGCCGAGGTGCATCCTCGGCGACCATCCGCGGGTTAGGGACCAATATGGGCCAAGAGCAGGAAAAGACGTCGCTCGGGTTCTGTCGCGAGGTCAAGGCCATCGTCGCTCGGGGCCGGCAAGTGTGGCACCTCGTCGGCTGGCCACAGAAGCTGGCGCTCGGGGCCGCGGTGCTCGTCATGAGCTTGGCCAGCGCCGCCAACACATCCATCCCGGTGCTCCTGGGGAAGATGATCGACATGATCCCCCCGGATTCGAGCCCGAGGCCCGGCCTGCATCGCCTCGTCGTCCTCTACCTCGGCCTCATGGGGCTGGGCTACATCGTCCGCGAGTCGCTGAACGTCCTGCGCAGGTACCTGGTCGAGAGCACGTGCGCGCAGATCGATAAGAACCTCTGCGTGCTGATCGTCTCGCACTTGATGAAGATCGACCTCTCGACGCTCTCGCAGGAGCAGGTCGGCGCCCTCCACGGGCGGATCCTCCGGAGCATCGAGGGCTATGTGCGGTTCCTCCGGATCAGCTTCCTCGACTTCTTCCCGGCGATCTTCACGGGGAGCTTCGCGCTGATGGCGGCGCTGTCGAGGCAGCCGAGGATCGCGCTGATCATGGCCGGGGTCATCCCCGTGTCGGTGATGCTGACGGTCTGGCAGCTCGTGACACAGAAGGGGATCCGCCTGGGGCTGCTGCGGAGCCGGGAGCTGATGGACGGCACGGTCGTCGAACAGTTGACCGGCATCGACTACATCCGCGCGGCGCACAGCCACCGCCAGGAGATCCACCGCGTCGCGATGGCGGCCGAACAGCGCCGCTTCAGGGAGGTCCGCCACCACTTCGAGATGTCGCTGTTCGGCAGCGGCAAGGCGCTCAACGAGGCGCTGTTCCACCTGCTCGTCATCGCCTTCGCGATCTATCTGTTCTTCCAGCGGAGCATCGGCTACGGCGACATCATGATGTTCTCGATCCTGTTCCTGAACGTCATGTCGCCGCTGAACGAGATCCACCGGTTCGTCGACGAGGCGCACGAGAGCAGCCTGAGGATGGGCGACCTGCTGGAGATGCTGGCCGAGCCGACCGACCGCTCGTTCCAGCCGTCGGAGGTCCGCGAGCCCCGGATCGAGGTCGGCGCCCCGCTGTTCCTCGCCGAGGGGCTGCAGGTGACGTATCGCACGGCCGGTGGCCGGACCAGGCGCGCCCTGGACGGGGTCTCGATGTCGATCCGGCACGGCGAGACGATCGGCGTGGCGGGCCGCTCCGGGTGCGGCAAGTCGACCTGGCTCCGCGTGATCATGCGGCTGATCCACCCCAGCAGCGGCTCGGCCATGCTCGGCGGCGTCCCCCTGGAGTGCGTCTCGCGCGAGTCGATCGGCCGCCTCATCGGCTACGTCGGCCAGAACCCCTTCATCTTCGCGGGCACGATCGCCGAGAACATCGCCTACGGCAACGAAGGCGCCACCCCCGAGCAGATCGAACGCGCCGCGCGCATGGCCTGCATCCACGACGAGATCCTGGAGATGCCCGGCGGCTACCAGGCCCGCGTCCTGGAGCGCGGCCAGAACCTTTCCGGCGGCCAGCGTCAGCGGCTCGCCCTGGCTCGCGTCTTCCTCAAGAACCCGCCGATCCTGATCCTCGACGAGGGGACCTCGGCGCTCGACAACATCAGCGAACGGAACGTCCAGAAGGCAATCAACGCCGCTCGGGCCGACCGCACGGTCATCCTCGTGGCGCATCGCCTCTCCACCCTGATGGACTCCAATCGCATCTTCGTCTTCGACGAGGGGCAGATCGCCGAGACCGGCACCTACGACGAGTTGGTCCG
>JAFANO010000058.1 GCA_019232645.1 Planctomycetaceae bacterium
GTACGCGTTCACGGGGTGGGATCCCTTGTTTTCAAGGGTTTCCGTGAGATCGGGCAGTCGTAATACAGGTGGATTACGGTTGTCAGACACTCGGAAACCCCTTGTTTTCAGCCATCCCGGCCCGTGAACGCGTACTGAGATTCGAACAGAGCGCACAAAAGATCTGGAATGTGTATTACAGCGCAGGCGACGGCGGGCGTTACTTGGCCATCTCCTCATCCGCGGGTGCGGGCTGCGGGACGCCGTTGGGGGCGGGCCGCTCGGCCCCGCTCGAGCCCGGCGCGGCGGGCTTGGGCGGGGTGGGCCTGCCGCGCAGGAGGCGCTTCATCGCGGCGTCGTCCCTGGCCTCGACGCGGCCCCGGAGCGGCTCCGAGGCGTCGTAGCCCAGGTAGCTCAGGAGGCGCTGGACGGGCATCGGGCGGACGCCGACGAGACGGGCCTCGCGCTCCGCCTCGGCCCTCTTCTTGAGGAACTCGGTGGCCTCGGGCGAGCTGTCTTCCTTGACATTCAGGCCGGAGATGATCGGCGGCCGGTCATCGGAGATGTACCAGGCGTCTTTGCCGGTGAGCTTGCCCCGTTCCTTGCCGGCATCGGGCGGCGGGAGGTCGTAATCGACGATCCCGCCGGCCGCCTCGATCATCCGGATCAGGTCGGCACGGTCGTCCTTGCCGTCGCGGTTGATGTCGATCTTGCCCAGCAGCGCGAACCGCATCGGCTCGTTGGGCGACCAGGCCGGCGAGTAGACGATGTCGTTGACCCGGATCGGGTCGACCATGTTGACCGTCTTGACGATCCGGCCGATGCTGTGGCGGTCGCCCACGGAGGTCAGCTCGATCTTGCCCTTGGGCTTCTCGGTCGGGATCCCCGGCGCGCCGGCGTCGAAGATGCTCATCACCATCTGGGGCCGGGCGCCCATGCCGTAGGTGATGTTGGTATAGACCTCGCCCCGGCCGTAGTCGACGTAAGTGATCCGCCCGTCGGGCCGATCCAGCACGGTCTCTTTCTGCTCCTTCTCGTAGCGCAGGTCGCGGATGTTCTGCTGCGCCAGGGCCAGCTTCTTGTCGCTGTCCTCCTTGAGCTGGCGAGTGTGGGTGCTGAGGGTCGCGATCTCCGTCGCCTGCTTGGCGTTCTCGTTCTGGAGCTGGTCGACCTTGGTGAGCAGCACCTCGCGCTCCTGGACGTGCTTCTTCTGCTCGGCCTCGAGGTCGGCCTTGGCGTCGTTGAGGGCCTGGGTCACGACGGCGAGCTTCTTGGCGGCGACGTCGTCGGTCGACTCCAGGTTCCGCTTGACGTCGAGGTAGTTCTTCGACAGAGCGGTCGTCAGCATGACCTGGCTCTTGAGCAGGTCCTTGAGCCGGGCGATCGAGGCGAGGTAATTCTTGTTCGGCTCGCTCAGGTAGGCGCTGGCGGCCTGTTGCGCCCGGGAGAGGGCGTCCTGCAGGTCCGGGGCGTCGCCCCCCGAGGCCAGGATCTTGCCGATCGCTTCGTTGACCTGGTTGGGCATCGCGGCGATCTCGGCGTCGATCTTGTCCGACTCGTTCTTGAGCTCGGCCTTGACGGCATCATACTCCTCGGCGCGGGAGCCGATCCGCTTCTTGAGGTCCTCGTACTGCGCCAGCGCGAGGCTCGCGGCATTCGACCTCTCCCGCGCCGACTGCTCCGCGGCGGCGAGCCTCGCGGCGGTCTGGTCGTAATTCGAATAGAGGAAGTAGGCGACGACGGCCAGGATGACCGTGAGCGAGACGAATGCCGCCACGGCGATCTTGAGACCCTGGGATTCGTTGGCTGCGGCCATGGGCGGGACCTCCCTCCGACGGGACCGCTCGCGAACTGCGCATCCGATCCGCCGGTTTGCTGATACTATGTCACACGAGAGGGGGCATGTCGGGACCGGGCGCGTCGATCGCCAGCCCTTCCCGGTCGAAACGCGGGGATTTTCGGGGAAGGTCGCGATGCGCGAAATTGTAAGATGCCAAATGAAACCGGTCAAACGAATCCCGATGGATGTCCCGGTCCCGGGGTCCGGCGGGCCGCGCCTGATGCCTTGACACCGGGTGGGGCCGCCAGTAATACGGGTTCCAGGAATTTCGTGCGCCCGGCCTGCGGATTTGGGAGATGGGAGGACCTCAAAACGTGAAATTTTGGACGGGGGGCACAAATCGATCGAGAATTCGTAGAACATGATGGGCGGCTGCCCCGGCCCGAGGCCGGCGTGCACCCGTCTCCCGGGCCCGCGTCCTCCCTCGGGGGATGAGCGGGCTCGCCCCGCCCTCGCTAGCTCTCGCCTCAACTTCGATCACGGCATTTTCGATGCAACTCAGGCCGACGTTCTACATCCTCGACGCCTACTCGCTGATCTTCCAGGTCTTCCACGCCATCGACACGATGACCGGGCCCGCGGGACAGCCGACGCACGCCGTCTTCGGGATCTATCGGGACCTGCTCAACTTGTTCCGGGACCGCAAGCCCGACTATCTGGCGGCGGCCTTCGACGGGGCCGGGCCGGTCTTCCGCTCCGAGCTGTTCGCCGACTACAAGGCGCAACGCGGCGCGATCCCCGACGACCTCGCCCCTCAGATCGCCGTGATCAAGCGCGTCTTCGAGGGGTTCCGGGTCCCGGTCGTGATGCACCGGGGGGTCGAGGCCGACGACGTGATCGCGACCCTGGCGCGGCGCGGCGCGGCGCGCGGGCTCGACGTCTTCATCTGCACCGCCGACAAGGACGCGCGGCAACTGATCGACGACCACATCCGGATCCTCAACATCAGGACCCAGAAGGTCCTCGACGCCGCCGCGCTGCGGGCCGAGTGGGGCGTCACCCCGGGGCAAGTCGTCGACCTGCTGTCGCTGACCGGCGACGCCTCGGACAACGTGCCGGGCGTCCCCGGCATCGGCCTGAAGACGGGGGCCAAGCTGCTCGAGGAGTTCGGCGACCTCGACACCCTGCTGGCCAGCCTCGAGAAGGTCTCGGGCGCCAAGCGCAAGGAGAACCTCCGCGACCACGCCGAGACCGCCCGGCGGGCCCGGCGTCTCGTCACCCTCCGCGACGACCTCGACCTGGACCTCGACTGGGAGTCGCTCCGGACGGGCGCCCCCGACGTCAAGGCGCTGAGGGACCTCTGCATCGAGAGCGGGTTCCACCGGTTCCTGGCCGAGTTGCCCACCCCGGACAAGGCGGCGCCGGCCGAGTGGGTGGCCGACTACCAGGTCGTCGACACCCCCGAGGCGCTCGCCGCGTTCGTGGCCGAGCTGCGGCGCCAGCCCAAATTCTGCCTCGACACCGAGACGACCGCGCTCGACCCGCTCCGCGCCGACCTGGTCGGGCTGGCCTTCTGCTGGGAGGCGGGCCGGGCGTATTACCTGCCGGTCCGGGGGCCGATCTGGGAGAAGCGGCTCGACCCCGCCGCCACGCTCGAGGCGCTGCGGCCGGCGCTGACCGACCCGGCGGCCGAGAAGGTCGGCCAGAACCTCAAGTATGACATGCTCGTGCTCCGCCGCGCCGGGCTGGAGCTGGCCGGGCCGGTCACCGACACCATGGTCCTGAGCTACCTGCTCGAGAGCGGCGAGCGGAACCACAACCTCGACCAACTCGCGCGACGGCTGCTCGACCACGCGATGATCCCCATCACCGACCTGATCGGCAAGGGGAAGGCGCAGGCCACCATGGACCAGGTCGAGGTGGCCAAGGTGGCGCACTACGCGGGCGAGGACGCCGACGCGGCCTGGCGGATCGAGGCCATCCTCACCCCCAGGGTCCGCCAGGAGGGCCTCTGGGACCTCTACGCCGACCTGGAACGCCCGCTGATCGCCGTGCTCGCCCGGATGGAGGCCGCCGGCATCAAGGTGGACGTGCCCCGGCTCCAGCAGCTCGGGAACGACTTCGCCGCCAAGCTCGCGGCGATCGAGGCGGAGATCTACAAGGAGGCCGGCCACCCGTTCAACATCGGGTCGCTCCCCCAGCTCCGCCAGGTGCTCTTCGAGGAGCTGAAGCTCTCCTCGACCAAGAAGACCCCCGGCGGCGAGCCGAGCACCGACGTCGAGGTGCTCGTGGGGCTGGCGGGCCACCACCCCCTGCCTCGGCTGATCCTCGAGCACCGCCACTACGCCAAGCTCAAGAGCACGTATCTCGACGCCCTGGCGGCCCTGGCGCACGAGGACGGGCGGGTCCACGCCTCGTTCAACCAGAACGTGACCGCGACCGGCCGGCTCAGCTCGAGCGACCCGAACCTCCAGAATATCCCGATCCGCTCCGAGAGCGGCGGCCAGATCCGCCAGGCCTTCGTCGCCGGCGCGCCCGACTGGTCGCTCCTGACGGCCGACTACTCGCAGATCGAGCTCCGCGTCCTGGCCCACTATTCGGGCGACCCGGCGCTGGTCCGGGCGTTCCGCGAGGACCACGACATCCACACCGCCGTCGCCGCCCGGATCTTCCACGTCCCCGAGTCGGCCGTCGACGCGGCGCAGCGGCGGGTGGCCAAGACGGTCAACTTCGGCGTGATCTACGGCCTGAGCCCGTTCGGGCTGGCCGCCCGGCTCGGGATCCCCAAGGACGAGGCCGCCGCGTTCATCGAGGCCTACTTCCGGGAGTACGCCGGCGTCGACGCCTTCATCACCCGCACGCTCGAGGCCGCGCAGAGGGCGGGCCGCGTCGAGACAATCCTGGGCCGCCGCCGGCCGATCAACGGCATCAAGAACACCACCGGGCACACCCGAAACCTCGCCGAGCGGACCGCGATCAACACCGTGATCCAGGGGTCCGCCGCCGACCTGATCAAGCGCGCCATGCTCGACGTCGACCGCCGGATCGCCGCACAGGGCCTCCGCGCCCGAATGCTCCTGCAGATCCACGACGAGCTGGTCTTCGAGGCGCCCGGCGCGGAGATTGCATCACTAGCCCGTCTGGTCCGCGAGGCGATGACCACCGCCCTCGACCTGGATGTGCCCCTGAAGGTCGACCTCGCCGCCGGGCCCAACTGGCTCGAGGTCCAGCCCCTCGGGGAGCCGGCTCCCTGAAACAGGAAGTGACAGGCCACCGGTCGATCCCCTCGAAAAATCGGGCCGGCGTCGGGTGGATCCCCGTTGCGAGGAGTCGAGAAATTGCGTACAACAGGAGCTAGCGACTGTCCGTGATCCGCTCTCATCGTCTCAAAATCCCCTTTCACGGTTCCGGTTTCCCCATCCAACGGCCAGTGCGAGCCGCGGGACGCCTCGGGCGGGAAGGATGGGCGACGTAACACCCCCGGGAACCCACCAACCGAAATCGACCCTGATAACGCCCATTTGGGACATCCGTTCGCTCCCTTAACGCATAACGTTCAGACCGTCATCCCGGCGCCTGGGGCGGACCCGACGGGGGTGTCCCAGCGCTGCCCGTCACCGCGTCGACCGTGCCACGGGACCTGCCACTGAAGACCGTCCTCGCGAAGAGATTCCGCGGACCTTACGCGCCGGCCCGATCGAGACACCTCATGGACCCTCACATCGACGACCGCTCGCCCTCGCCCTCGACCGGCCCCTGGAAGCACGGGACGATCCCCGTCCTCGGGCTGATCGGCGGCATCGGCGCGGGCAAGAGCCTCGTGGCCGCGCTGCTGGCCGGCCGCGGGGCCGCGGTCATCGATGCCGACGCCGTGGGGCACGACGTGCTCAAGGAGCGCGCGGTCCGCGACCAGGTCGTCGCTCGGTTCGGCGAGGGGATCGTCGCTCGCCCAGGCGCGGCAGGTGAGGGATCCGAGATCTCGTCCGAGACGCCCGAGCCCCCGCCGATTGATCGGCGGGCGGTGGGCGCGATCGTCTTCGCCGACCCCGCGGCGCTGCGCGACCTGGAAGCGCTGGTCCATCCGCCGATGTGTCGGGCCTTCGAGCGCGCCATCGACCGGGCCGTCCGCGAGGCCCGGGCGCCCGCAGTCGTCCTCGACGCGGCGGTCCTGCTCGAGAAGGGCTGGGACGCGCTTTGCGACCATGTCGTGTACGTCGACGCCCCGCGCGCTCAGCGGCTCGCCCGGCTCGCGGCGCAGCGCGGCTGGACCGAGGCGATGCTCACGGCCCGGGAGGAGGCGCAGTGGCCCGCCGAGGAGAAGAAACGCCGCGCCGACCTGATCGTGGTCAACGACGGCGGCCCCGACGCCCTGGAGGCCGCGGTGGATGGCCTCTGGAGCACGCTCGTCATGTCTCCGGCCCTCCCCGGCCACCTTCCCCGCGCCGCCCAGGCCCGGACTCGCGGCCCGGGTCCCGCGGCGCGTGGGCAACCGTCCCCCGCGCCGTCCGAGGCTTCGAAGCGATCGTGAGCCCGGGCGGCCGCTTTGCACCCGCCGTTTTCTGGTGTGTTTCGCTCGCCTGGATGAACTTCAACCGATGTATCGTCCGGTCTTCGAACCGACGCTAATCCCATCCGCGCGGTCTTCCGCGTGGTCGGCCCCGCGCGAGCCCGATCTCGGCTCGCCGACCCGCCGCGACTCTGTATCGAACGAGGAGATTCGAACGCCATGGCCAACGAGACTCGCCCCCGCCGGGAGTCCTCCAGCACGTCCCGCATCCGCAAGGCCGTCTCCATGTCGTCCGGCGGCCCGGCGCCCACCTCATCGGACATCGATGAAACTGAAATGAACGCCCCCGCCCCCGACGCCAACGGCCAGGACCCTGTCGAGACTCCGCCCCCGGTCGTGAATGACCGCTACGACCGCAGCGAGCGCGAGCCCTATCCCCAGGAACGGCCCGCCGACCGCGAGCCGATCCGCTTCCTCCGCGACCGCGCCGAGCGCGAATCGGGCGTGCCGGTCCGCGAGCGGCTCCGCGACCGCAGCGAGCGCGAGTCGGCGCAGGTCGCCCGCGACCGCGACGCCGCCACGCCGGCCCGCACCCGCGGCGACCAGGACCAGCCCGTCGCCGGCCGCGACCGCGACCGCGACGCGTCCCCACCGGCCCGCGACAGGGAGCGGGAGTATCCCCCCGCCGTCCGGACCGAGCGCGAGCCCGTGGCCTCCGCCGGCAACGAGACCACGACCGCGCCGTACGCCGGCCTGCCGGAGGACGACGAGGACATCTTCGGTGATGCCGCGATCCACGACCGCTATGAGGACATCAAGCGCGGCGAGATCCACCTCACCGAGCTCCAGAAGATGACGATGCCCCAGCTCATTCGCACGGCGAAGAACGAGGGCGTCATCGAGTACACCGGCCTCAAGAAGCAGGACCTGATCTTCAAGATCCTCAAGGAGCGGGTGAAGCAGAACGGCCTGATGTTCGGCGAGGGGACGCTGGAGGTCCTGCCCGACGGCTTCGGCTTCCTCCGGAGCCCGGATTACAACTACCTGCCCTGCCCCGACGACATCTACGTCTCGCCCAGCCAGATCCGCCGCTTCGGCCTCAAGACGGGCGCGATCGTCGCCGGCCAGATCCGGCCGCCCAAGGAGAACGAACGCTACTTCGCGCTGCTGCGGGTCGAGGCGATCAACTACGAGGACCCCGACAAGCTGAGCGAGAAGGTCGGCTTCGACGACCTGACCCCGCTCCACCCGATGGGCCGGATCCAGCTCGAGAACGGCTCCGACGAGATCAACATGCGGGTCGTCGACCTGGTCACGCCGATCGGCAAGGGCCAGCGCGGGCTGATCGTCGCGCCGCCCCGCACGGGCAAGACGATCCTGCTCCAGAAGATCGCCAACAGCATCCTGACGAACCACCCCGACACGTACGTGATCGTGTTGCTGATCGACGAGCGGCCCGAGGAAGTGACCGACATGGAGCGGTCGGTCAAGGGGCCGACGGCCGAGGTCATCAGCTCGACCTTCGACGAGCCCGCCTCGCGGCACATCCAGGTCGCCGAGATGGTCATCGAGAAGGCCAAACGGATGGTCGAGTACGGCCGCGATGTCGTCATCCTGCTCGACTCGATCACCCGGCTGGCCCGCGCCTACAATACTGAGGCGCCCCACTCGGGCAAGATCCTGACCGGCGGCATCGACGCCTCGGCCCTTCAGAAGCCGAAGCGGTTCTTCGGCGCCGCGCGGAAGATTGAGGAGGCCGGCAGCCTGACCATCCTGGCTACCGCGCTGGTCGACACCGGCAGCCGGATGGACGACGTCATCTTCGAGGAGTTCAAGGGCACCGGCAACATGGAGCTGCACCTCGACCGTCGCCTGGTCGACAAGCGGGTCTGGCCGGCCATCGACGTCAACCGCTCGGGCACCCGCCGCGAGGAGCTGCTGATGGACGCCGAGGAACTCCGCCGCGTCTGGATCTTGCGCCGCGTCCTCAACGACATGAACCCGGTCGAGGCCATGGAGCTGCTCACCGGCCGGATGCGCAAGTCGAAGTCGAACGCCGAGTTCCTGATGAGCATGAACCTGTCGTGAGCCCGCCCGATGGGCCCGGCTTCGGCCCCGGCCTCCCGGAACCGTCGGGCGGCCGGGGTCTCGTCTTCGAGATCCCGCGACGACAGCCCATGCGGGGGGTGCGGCGCGGGTCGGATGACCTGCAATCCGAGAAGGAAGTCGCATGACGAGCGAGACGCTTCAGAACGCGATCCGGACACAACCCTTCCGGCCGTTCGTGGTCCACATGGCCGATGGGCGCGAGATCCTGGTGGCACACCCGGAATTGATCGCCCACAAGGCGGGGACCCGAACGGCGGTCGTGGTCTCCGGAGATTCCTTCGAGTTCATTGATTTGTTGCTGGCGACCGGGCTGAGAGACCAGAACATCGAGGAGATGCCGGCGACGGATCGGAGCCGGGGCGGTTCGTGACGCCCGGATGGTAGCCTTTCATTGAGGATGTGAATGAACATCTTCGAAGGAAACTTCGCGCCGCCCGGCGGCCGGTTCGCGATCGTGGCCGCGCGGTTCAATGCGATGGTGACCGAGGCGCTGCTGGCCGGCTGCCGCGACGCGTTCGTCCGGCACGGTGTGCCCGACGACCAGCTCGACGTGGCCTGGGTCCCCGGTTCATTCGAGGTCCCGCTGGTGGCGCGAAAGCTGGCCGAGACCGGCCGCTATGCGGCGGTCGTCTGCCTCGGCTGCGTGATCCGGGGCGAGACGGGCCATTACGACCACGTGGCGGGCCAGGCCGCCGCGGGGGTGCTCCAGGCCGGGCTGGCGACGGGGATCCCGGTGATCTTCGGCGTCCTGACCACCGAGTCGGTCGAGCAGGCGCTGAACCGCGCGGGCCTGAAGGCGGGCAACAAGGGGGCCGAGGCCGCGCTGACGGCCATCGAGATGGTCAACCTGCTCGGCCAGATCGCCGAGGCGCCCGGGCCGCCGGCCCCGCGGGACGAGCCCCGCTACGCCGCGCTGGCCTGATCGGATCGAGTCGAGGGGACGGATCGCCGATGACGACTCCGCTACTGCCCCAAGCCTTCTGGTTCCGCCTGGCGGTCCCGTGCCGCCGTGTCGACGGCCTGCCCCTCCCCGCCGCCAAGGGGCGGCTGCTCGACCTGCCCGACTCGTGCGCCCTGCCCCGGACGGCCGCGCTGGACGGCAAGCCCTCGTGGGCCGACGTCCGCGTCGCCTGGAACCCGTCGGGGCTGGCGATCGCGGTCGAAGCGGCCGGCTCGAACGGGGCGAGGGCCGCCGCCGACCGGCCCGCCGGGGCCGACGGCCTCCAGCTCTGGGTCGACACCCGCGACACCCGCGACGTGAGCCGCGCCACTCGCTTCTGCCACCGGTTCGTCGCCAAGCTGGTCGGGCTCGGCGGGCGGGGCCCGCTCGGTCTCGAGGTGGCGCAGCGGTCGATCGCACGGGCCCTCGCCGATGCCCCGACCTGCCGCCCCGAGGTCATCCCCGCCCGGGCCGAGCGGCTCCGCAACGGCTGGCGACTCGAGCTGTTCCTGCCCGCCGAGGTCCTGAGCGGCTTCGACCCCGAGACGAACCGCCGGCTCGGCTTCGCCTACCAGGTCTCCGACCCCGACCGCGAGGACCAGTTCCTCGGCGTCGGTCGCGAGTTCCCCGTCGGCGAGAACCCCAGCCTCTGGGCGACGCTGGAGCTCCGCGACCCGGACTGAGCGTCACCCCCGATTTCCAACCCGATGGCATGATCCGTGGCGCGGGCCGAGCCCCCCGCGGATCTTCGAGGATGTCCGCGAGATCGAGTGTCCCATGTCCGACACGAATCCGACCAATCCCAGCCAAGACGACGCGATCAATGATGCCCTCGACGCGGCGACCTCGCAGGCCCCGCGGCGCCCATCCCAGGACGTCCCGCTCAAGCGGCAGTGGGATGCGGACCTGGACGCCCAGCTCGAGGCCGCGATGGCGGGCTTCGACCCCTCGAGGTTCGACGTCGCCACCCCCCGGACCCGCGCGGCCGACCGCAAGCACGTCCCCAAGGGCCAGCGCGGCCAGGAGGCGACCCCCGGCTCGAGGACGGGCAAGGTCATCAGCGTCCGCGGCAAGAGCGTCTTCGTCGACCTCGGCGCCAAGAGCGAGGGGGTCGTCCCCGTCGAGCAGTTCCAGGGGGAGCTGCCCAAGCCCGGCGACGTGATTGAGGTCGTCGTGGACCGGTTCGACGCCGACGAGGGCCTGCTGATCCTCTCGCTCAAGGGGGCGGCGGTCGAGGCCACCTGGGAGAACCTCCGCAAGGGCCTGATCGTCGAGGCCCGCGTCACCAAGACGAACAAGGGGGGCCTCGAGGTCGTCGTCGACGGCATCCGCGGCTTCCTGCCGATCGGCCAGATCGACCTCGCCCGCGTCGACGACGCATCAGTCTACGTCAACCAGCGGCTCCGCGTCATCGTCACCGAGGCCAACCCGCGCGAGAAGAACCTCGTCGTCTCGCGCCGGGAGCTGCTCGAGCGCGAGCGCGCCGAGCAGCGCGAGAAGACGTGGGCGACGCTCGAAGAGGGCCAGATCCGCCCCGGCGTCGTCCGCTCGCTCAAGCCGTACGGGGCGTTCGTGGACCTCGGAGGCGTCGACGGCCTGCTGCCGGTCTCCGAGATCAGTTGGGCCCGGATCGGCGACCCGGCGGAGGTCGTCAAGGTCGGCCAGGAGGTGCAGGTCAAGGTGCTCCGGATCGACCGCGCCTCGAGCAAGGTGAGCCTGGGCCTGAAGCAGCTCACCCCGAGCCCCTGGGACCGCGTCGAGGAGAAATACGCGCGCGGCATGACCGTCAAGGGGAAGGTGACCCGGCTCATGGACTTCGGCGCCTTCGTCGAGCTGGAGCCGGGCATCGAGGGCCTGGTCCACATCTCCGAGCTGTCTCCGCACCGGGTCCGTCGGGTCGCCGACACCGTCAAGCCCGAGCAGGAGGTCGAGGTCCGCATCCTCAAGATCGAGCCGGAGGCCAAGAAGATTTCCCTGTCGCTCCGCCCCCTGCCCGTCGCGGCCGCCCCCGCCGAGGACGAGGCGGACACGGACGAGCCTCCCGCCCCGCCCAAGCCCGCGCGCAAGGTACCGCTCAAGGGGGGGCTCGGCGATCATGACCCGGATCCCTTGAAGGGCAGGAACGGCTGATACGCATTCCAGAGAGTTTGTGCGCTCTGTCCGGATCTCAAATTCGAGATTACAGATTCCGGATCTCAAATTCGAGATTTCCTCATTCAAATCAGCAGATCGAGCGCACGAAATTCCTGGAATCCGTCTGAGAGCCCCCTGGAGGCCCCGCGATGAGTACCGTCGAGCCCCAGGCCGGTATCGCCCCACCGCTCGTTGAAGGCCAGCGCCTGGACCAGGCCACGTTCCACGAGCGGTACGAGGCGATGCCGTCCGGCACCCACGCCGAGCTGATCGGCGGAGTCGTGTACATGCCCAGCCCCGTCGGCCGCGATCACGCCCGGGCCCATGTCCCGACGATCGTCTGGATGGACCGCTACGCGGAGGCGACGCCCGGGGTCGAGGTGCTGGACAGCGCGACCACGGTCCTCGGCCGGGAGAGCGAACTCCAGCCCGATGCGCTCCTGCGGATCCTGCCCGAATACGGGGGCCGGACCGCGACGGAGCGGGGATTCGTCCGAGGTGCCCCGGAACTCGTCGTCGAGGTCTCGAAGGCGACGCGGTACGTCGACCTCGGGCCGAAGCTCGAGGACTACGAGCGCGCCGGGGTGCTGGAGTACGTGGTGCGGGCGCTGGATCCGGACGAAGTGATCTGGCACGTCCTGCGCGAGGGACGACTGGTCGCGGTGCCACCGGGCGCGGACAGCCTGTACCGCTCGGAGGTGTTCCCGGGTCTGTGGCTGGACCCCGCGGCCCTGATGGCTGGAGATCGCGTCGGCCTGCGCGTGGCGCTCCACCAAGGGCTGGCGACGGCCGAGCATGCGGCGTTCGTCGCCCGGTTGGCCGCGGCCCGGGTATCACCCTGCGGTGGGTGCGACCTTGGAGATATGTGAATCATTAGGAAGACCGGTCGACAAGAGCGTCGGCCGCCCTGAAAAGCGGAGGCGAGAGTCTCGGAGACGGGCGGGAAGACTATGCGGTCCAGGAGGGGGCTGGAGGAACGTCTCGTCGAGCAGTTCCGCGGGCTGACGCGTGATCGGCTATCATCTTGCCGCATCCGCCATGCCTTCTGATACGGGTCCCGGGAATTTTGGGCACCGATCTGCTGATATGAAATTTGAAATCTCAAATATGAGATCCGGACCAAGGGCACAAAAGATCCGGAATGCGTCTGAGGGGCGATCCGGAAAGCTCGTCGGCTGATCATCGCTTGATTTAAGGATCGAGGACCGGTCGCCTCGACGCTTGATCGGACCATCGTGACGATCTACGATCCAGGTTGCCGACCCGCCGTGCCCCGGGGGTAACGAGCCTCGAGTCAGGATTCCGGCGAGTGCCGGGACCGGGGCGGCGGGGCACGGCATTCGTGGGCTTCGCCGGGCCACCCCGGCAACCCGACCTTGGGGGCCGAGCGACCTGGACCCCGGCGGCGACGGAGGACCAGCCATGCCCATTTACGAGTTCCAGTGTAAGAAGTGCTCAACAACCTTCGACGAGAAGGAGACGTTTCAGGAGCACGACAGGCACCCCGACGTGAAGTGCCCGCAGTGCGGGAGCACGGACGTCGAGCGAGTCCTTACGTTGGCGGGCGTGAAGACGGCGAAGAAATCCTGAGGAACGTCCACGACCGTGGGATGACGATGGGGCGGCGGTCCGGTCCATTCACCGCGCCTGCCGCCCTCGCTCTTCCCAGGAGGGCGTCGGTATCCAGAGGCGGGCGAGCCGAAATCGCGCGGACGTCGTCCGCCGGCGTGTTGCCCGATGACCCGCCAGGGTCACCGTCCCCATCGACGATCGCGGCCTCTTCATGCTTCGCCAGGCCCGAACCAATGATTGACCCCCACGACGGCCTCGGGCATCAGCCCGGCGGGCAGGATGGGACCGCGAGCCGGTCGGAGGAGGCTCCTTCGATCAGCTTGCGCAGTTCATCCAGATCGACCGGCTTGACCAGATGGTGATCGAACCCGCACGCGAGGCTGCAGAGGCGGTCCTCCTCCTGGCCATACCCCGTCAGGGCCACCAGCCGCGCCGCGAGTCCCTGTTCACGCAACTGCCGGGCCACCTCGAGACCGTCCATGCCCGGCAGGCCGATGTCCATCAGCACCACCTCGGGGCGGCGGGCCAGCGCCAGCTTGAGTGCCGAGGGGCCGTCGGCGGCGATGTCCACCTCGTGCCCCCAACCCTCCAACAGCCGCGCCAGGCTGCACGCCATGTCTCGCTGGTCGTCGACCACGAGGATCTGGATCGCCCGCGGCGAAGGGGATGAGGCCGGGACGACGCCACCCGGCGCCTGCCCCTCCGCCGTGGGCAACCCGATCGGCAGCCGGACCTCGAACTCGCTACCCTGGCCCGGCCCGTCGCTCCGGGCCGTGACCGACCCGCCGTG